>NZ_JBJLSG010000030.1:0-44245 GCF_050871925.1 Kineococcus gurbantunggutensis | reverse complement strand
ACGGCCCCGTCCCCCCACCGGGGGGCGGGGCCGTCGGCGCGTGCGGGCGGCGGGCGCGGGGGCCGGGGGGTGAACCCCGTCTCGGGCGGACACCGCCGGGGCGGCGGTGGTGCAATGGGCGGGGGCGGCTCCAGACCCGGGCCGTCCGCGCCGGCGGCTGGAGGCCCAGGGTGAGCACGGCTCGCGACACCGTCGACTTCCGCAGCGTCTTCGACCAGCTGCCCTCCGCCTACCTCCTGCTCGACGCCGGCGGGGTGGTCACGGCGGTGAACCGGGCCTGCCTGGAGCGCGTGGGCCTGCCCCGCGAGGACATCCTGGGGCGCCGGCCGGCCGAGGTGCTGCCGGCGCTGCTCACCGCCGGCGGCCGCCTGCCCGGCACGAGCGCCCCCGTGCGCGACGGCGCCGGGCGCACCCTGTTCACCCTGCACCGCTTCGACGGGCCCGTGGGCGCCCTGGCCGACCTGACGCTGCGGCTGACGGGGGTGAGCACCCTGGAGGACCTCGAGCGCGTCGTCGTGGAGGAGGGCCTGGCCGTCCTGGGCGTCGACGGCGGCGGCATCGCCTCGCCCACGGGGGACGGCCGCTGGCGCCTGACGGGCAGCAGCCGCTTCGACGAGCGCTTCCGCGCCGAGCACGCGCTGGTCCCCGCCGACAGCCCGCAACCGGTGTGCCACAGCGCCCGCACCGGCGAGCGGGTCGTCATGCCGGACCCGGCGGCCGCCGAGGCGTTCGCCCCGGTGATGCGCGAGGTCGTGCAGCGCACCGGCCGGCCCGCCTGGGCGACGCTGCCGCTGCTGCTGGAGGGGCGCCCGATCGGGGCGCTGGCCGTGGCGTGGAGCGAGGAGCACCACCCCGACGAGGCGGAGCTGGCGGTGCTGGAGGCGTGCGCGGCGCACTGCGCGCGGGCCCTGGCGCGGATCCTGGCCGACCGCGAGGACCGCACCGCCACCGAGCTGATGGCGCGGACGCTGCAGCGCAGCCTGACCACGCGCCCGCCGGTGCACGAGGGGCTGCAGGTGGCGGTGCGCTCGCGGCCCGCGGTGCGCGGCGCGGAGGTCGGCGGGGACTGGTTCGACGCCTTCCCCACCCGCTCGGGGGGCACGGTGCTCGTGGTGGGCGACGTGTGCGGGCACGACCAGACGGCCGCGGCGGCCATGGGCCAGGTGCGCAGCATCGTGCGCGGGCTGGCCTACGACGGCGAGGACCGCCCGGCGGGCCTGCTGGCGCGCCTGGACCGGGCGGTGGCGGGCCTGGAGCTGGACGTCATGGCGACCGCCGTGCTGGCCACCGTGGAGGCGCCCACGGGCGCGCGCCCGGGCTGGCGGCTGCGCTGGGCCAACGCCGGGCACCTGCCGCCGCTGCTGCGCCGCGCCGACGGGCGGGTGGAGGTCCTCGGCTCCGAGGGCGACCTGCTGCTGGGCGTGGACCCCGCGGCGGTGCGCCGCGAGCGCGTGGCGGACCTGTTCCCCCGCGACGTCCTGGTCCTGTACACCGACGGGCTCGTCGAGCGCCGCGGCGCCGACATCGACGACGGCATCGGCCGCCTGGCCGCGGTCCTCTCCGGCCCCGACGGGCAGGACGCCACCGCCTGGGCGGACGCCCTGCTCAGCGGCCTGGACGAGGACGCCCTGGACGACGCCGCCCTGCTCGTCGTGCACGTGGACCCCGAGGGCGCGGTGACGCCCGCGGTCGTGGACGTGCGCGACGAGTTCGACGTCACGCTGCCCGCCGACCCCCGCTCCGCGCGCGAGGCCCGCCGCCTGGCGCAGCGCTGCTGCCACCGCGCGGGCCTGCCCGAGGACGTCGTCGACACCGCCGTCCTGCTCACCAGCGAGGTGGTGACCAACGCCGTCGTCCACGGGCGCAGCGAGCCGCGCCTGCGGGTGCGCGCCGGCGCCGGCGACGTGCACGTGGAGGTCGAGGACGACAACGACCGCCTGCCGGTGCTGCAGGACTCCGACGACGACGCGCTCAGCGGCCGCGGCCTGGGGATGCTGCGCGACGGGTCCACGGCGTGGGGGGTGCGCGCCACCGAGCTGGGCAAGGTCGTCTGGTTCACGGTGAGCAGCACCTGACGCCCACCGCCGGTGCGGCGCCCGCGGGCCCGGTGGACCTGCGGGCGCCGCGGCTCAGCGCCCGGCGCGGGCGCGCTGCTCGGCCGGCACCGCGCGGCGGGTGAGCGCGTACAGCACGGCGCCGATCGCCAGCAGCACCAGCGCCCGCAGCCACACCCCGGCCTCCTGCTGGGTGAGCAGCAGCACGCAGGAGAGCACGCCCAGGACGGGCAGGACGGTGGGGGCGCGGAAGTGCCGGTGCCCCACCCGGTCGCGGCGCAGCACGAGCACGGCGACGTTGGTGCTGATGAAGACGAACAGCAGCAGCAGCACGACGGTGGCGGCCAGCGTGGCCAGGTCGCCGCTGACCACCAGCGCCATCGACACCAGCGTGGTCACGACGATCGCCACCCACGGGGTGCGCCGCCCCGGCAGGACGCGGGAGAGGACCTTGGGCAGCAGGCCCTCCTCGGCCATGCCGTAGGTCAGGCGGCTGCACATGATCGCCGTCAGCAGGGCGCCGTTGGCCACGGCGATGAGCGCGATCAGCGAGTACAGCCAGCTCGGCAGGCCCACGTCGGCAGCGCGCACGACCTCCAGCAGCGGCCCGGAGGACGAGGCGATCTGCTCGGGCGCCACGGCGGTGGACACGGCCAGGCCGACGAGGACGTACACGACCCCGGCCACGGCCAGGCCCCCGAAGAGCGCGCGCGGGTAGGTGCGCGAGGGGTCCACGGCCTCCTCGGCGACGTTCGCGGAGGTCTCGAAGCCGACGAAGGAGTAGAACGCCAGCACGGCGGCGGCAAGGATCCCCGCCACCGGCGTCTGCCCGGGCGCGAACTCCAGGACCCGGCCCGGGTCCCCGTCGCCGCGGCCCAGCACCACCGCGGCCAGCGCCACGATGAGCAGCAGCCCGCCGACCTCGATGACCGTCATGACGACGTTGGCGCGCAGCGAGTCCTTGATGCCGCGCATG
The DNA here is from genome assembly GCF_050871925.1 of Kineococcus gurbantunggutensis. Classification (NCBI taxonomy): domain Bacteria; kingdom Bacillati; phylum Actinomycetota; class Actinomycetes; order Kineosporiales; family Kineosporiaceae; genus Kineococcus; species Kineococcus gurbantunggutensis. Next base: position 41,215 of record NZ_JBJLSG010000030.1, on the reverse strand, counting down.
TTCAGCAGCGCCACCAGGGTCAGGAACACCAGCGCCGCCGGCAGCGCCGGCACGTCCACCAGGGCGCCCAGGTAGTCGCCGGAGAAGGCCAGCGCCAGCCCCGCCACGCTCGTGACGCCCGCGGCGAGCATGGAGAAGCCCACGAGGAAGGACACCAGCGGCCGCTTGAACGCGCGTTGCGCGAAGACCGCCGCTCCCCCGGCCTTGGGGTACTTGGTCACCAGCTCCGCGTAGGAGGCCGCCGTCAGGGTCGCCAGGACCAGCGCCACGACGAAGGGCACCCAGATGGCGCCGCCGACCTCGCCGGCCAGCGCACCGACCAGGGCGTAGATCCCGGCGCCCAGGACGTCGCCGAGGATGAAGAGGAACAGCAGCTTGCCGCTGATCGCGCGTCTGAGGCCCGTGTCCTGGACCTCCGGGGTCGTCCCCGTGGGTGTGCTCACCCAGGATCCCTACTCCACAACCGAGGCCCAGGCATCTCGAAGCCACCTGCGCGGACCCCCGCCCGCACCGGCGCGCGGTCTGAGAGGATGCTCGCGGACGCACGCGTCCGGGCCTCTAGCTCAACTGGCAGAGCAGCGGACTTTTAATCCGCGGGTTGTGGGTTCGAGTCCCACGGGGCCTACCGCTCTGACCTGCGGGGATGCCATACCAGCATGATCACTTACGCAGCTTGACGGCAGCAATTGACGGCAACGACTCCCTCGCTGCCCTCGGACATGCGCAGTGCGCTTTCGCCCTTGATGTCAGGCGGCACTCCTAGCCTTCTGGACAGGCTGATGGGCCACTTAGACATGCCACTCTCACTTCACTCCCCAGACAGTTAGCGGGTGCGCTGCGACGCCTGCGCCCCAGCAGCCGCACGCTTCCGCGGCGCCTTGGCCACCGGCGCCTCCGCCTGCGCCCCAGCAGCCGCACGCTTCCGCGGCGCCTTGGCCACCGGCGCCTCCGCCTGCGCCCCAGCAGCCGCACGCTTCCGCGGCGCCTTGGCCACCGGCGCCTCCGCCTGCGCCCCAGCAGCCGCACGCTTCCGCGGCGCCTTGGCCACCGGCGCCTCCGCCTGCGCCCCAGCAGCACGCGAACCACTGGAAGTTGAATGCACCGGGCCACTCGAGGCATGGTGCCTAATGCTTAGATTATACGGGCGATTAGAGGCATCCTTACGATTATTAATATCACTGACCGCCGTGCTTGGCTTATGGTCAAAGTCGCGGCAGTAGAGCACTCCTCGCTGTGGATTTAAACCATCTCGCACAAAACCATCCCATTGCGCAAGCAGTTGATAGACATCCTCAACCTTTCCTCGCCCGGCTTTAATCTCCCAAATTTGATCGATTGTGGATTTATCTGATGAATAGACAACAATGTCTGCCGTGACTGCGCCTTGCCACGTCGCTACCTGTTGTGCAACGAGATCAGGATTGCCGACGGCGATGGCCAGGGATTCTGCCCATTGATCCTCAATCGACTTCTCGGTCTGCTCGGGCGACGTCTTGGATGGACTATAGGGACTGTCCCTAGGCCCAATAACGTCCAAAAGTGCTTGCCATGCCGAGCCATTTGGATTCATGCCTGTTTTATTGTTTGTGGTACTGAAGTTCTCGTCAAGGACGATTTCTGCTAGCCACTTATTATACTCAACGGTGTGTTCTAAGTCAGACCAAATTTCATGCCAAACTTGCGTGCTGATCAAGCGATTGCGCACAATGACATCCGCCCCTGAACGTGCACTTGAGCCTTGGTAGTACATTCTCAAGGGGTAGGGGTAGGCCGGGTTTCCATCTCCTTGCACAGCATCTTGAGGGCGCGGGCCATTAGCGCGCAACTCATAGTCATTCTCGCCATAAGTATACTCGACACTCAGATTCTTGGTGCCATCACTTATTGTTAGATGTTCGGTCTTGGAGGTTCCATATGGAGGGTCAATAGGAATTACAGTAACCGGCGAAGACCAAGACCCACCCAGAGGTTTCCAGGAGAGGAAAATCTTGTCGCCGGCCTTCAGGAAACGCCTGTACATCACTCCAAGATGTTCGGCCAGACGCGTTACATAGGCAGCGAAGCGGGATGGGGCGCCAGGGCGACGCCAGATGGTCCTGAAGAAAACGGTATCGGACTCAACTTCGACCCGCGTGCCAGTCGTGGCGCCAATCAGTTGCTGCAGGCCCAATTTCCAATCGCGCTCTCGATCGCCACTATCGTCGGCACTCATTAACCTTGAGAACGGCCCCTTGACTACAATGAACTGATCAGGCGCCAGGCGGTCGACTGCAGATCTAGTGACCATCGAGAACCTGGAGGAGTCTCCTCCAGTTAGCACTGAGAGTGCATTCTTCAAGCCAAAACCATGTTCGTTCATGCTGCCGCTAGTGGTCGACGTTGAACCGCGCTTTCCCAATCCAAAAACATGCTCCTTGAGTTCGTCAACAGACATGCCTACACCAGCGTCTGCAACGATTACTCGAACTCGATCGTTCCCCAATTGCTCAAGAGTGATCTCAATGAGTGCCGTATTGGAAGTCTGGCCCGCACCCACCGAGGTGAAGGTGCGGGCAGATAGGGCATTGTCTACCAGTTCGGCCAATGCCTGGTGGAAAAACATGCTTTGGCGGGCCAACGATGCGAAATAGTCATCCAGATCAACTGAAGGCTTGATCCTGTGCTTAGCCATTTACGTGCCCCACGCTCGCTTCCGCCAGAGGGCGCGCACCGATGCGCGCCTTCCCCAGGCTACTGCGTGCATGATTGAAGTGGCTACTTATGTGACGGGTCGACCGCCAAATCGTAGTGTGACTTACGGAGACGAAAGTTGTCACCCTTCAGTGACCAGTCGCGCAGGAAGTCCCAAAATCGCCCAACCCTTCTATGCTTGGAAAATTCGATCCATATGATCAGTCGCATCCCGCAACATGGTTGGCATGACATGGGTGTACGTGTTCATGGTCAGCGAAATTCCACTGTGGCCGAGCACCTCCATGACTAACCGTGCCGGGACGCCTTGAGCAAGAAGCAGCGTCGCGCAGGTGTGCCGCAGGTCGTGCAGGCGGATCCGTCGCAGCCCCGCCAACTGCAGCAGCTCGACGAACGCACGGTTGATGTTGCGAGGCTCCATCGGCGTGCCGATCGATGTCACGAAGATCGGCGCGTCATCTGACATAGGGCGACCGCGGAGCAGCGCCTCAGCGACCATCGCCCGTCGGTGCTCGCGCAGGGCAGTCTTGGCGACCGCGGGCAGCGGCACCGTGCGCCGGGATCGCTCCGACTTCGGCGGCACGAACACCAGCCCCTCCGTCGTGCGCTGCAGCGTCTGCCGCACCCGCAGCAGCCCCTCGTCCAGGTTCACGTCGCACCACCGCAGGCCCAGCGCCTCCCCGCGCCGCAGCCCCACCGCCAACGCCACCGCCCACAGCGCGTACAGCCGATCCCCACGTGCTGCGTCGAGCAAGGCCCGCGCCTCCTCCACCGACAGCGGCTGCCACTCGTGCCGCGGCCCGTTCGGCACCACCACAAGCCGCGCGACGTTCCGCGGCAGCACGTCCTCCCGCACCGCATGCTGCAACGCCGCACGCAGGATCGCGTGCACCTGCTTCACCGACGCCGGCGCCAACCCAGCCGCACGACGATCCGCCAGGAACGCCCGCACATCAGCCGGCGACAAGCGGGACAGTCGCTTGCGCCCGAGGCCGGGAACCAGGTGCCGGCGCACGTACATCTCGTAGCTCCGCAGCGTCGCCGGACGAACCTTCACCGCCGCGACGTCCCGCAGCCACGCCTCCAGGTAGTCCCCCACCGTCAGCGTCCCCGACGCCCCCACCGGCGCACCACGGTCGCTCTCCCGCTGCAGCGCCGTCATCTTCTCCCGCACCTCCGCGCGGGTCCGGCCGTACACGCTGCGCCGAGCCCGACCGCCCGAGGGCAGCAACACGTAGCAGGAGCCCTCCCACCGGCCGTCCTTGCGCTGGTAGATCGTTCCCTCGCCGTTCGCCCGCCGGCTCATGCCACGTCCGACGTCGCCAGGCGGCTGACGTACTGACGCAGCGCCTCCACCGGCACCCGCCGCGAGCGGCCGATCTTCACGCTCGGCAGCAGCCGCATCCGCATCAGGTCGTACACCGTTGACCGCCCCACCCCGAGGACCTCCGCGGCTTCCTCCGGCGACAGCAGCAGCTTCTCCATGACCATGCACCCCGTTCCACTCGCCTGCCCGCGGCCACGCCTGCCGTGGTCGCCTCCTGCCTGCTTCTCGCCTGGGCGGCCTCCCGATCCGGGGAGGCTCCAGGCCGCCCGGCACCCGTCAAGGGCGCCTGTGGCGTCACTGCGTGATCTCGCTGCGCTCGACCCTTGACCGGCACCAACCAGCGAGGACGGACGCTCTGTATCGGGAGGACGCCCCCCGCGCGATCCCCGTCCTCGTGTCGCCCTCGTCAGGCGGCGGCGGCAGCCCGCCGGGACCGTGCCCGCTCATCGGCCCACTTCCGCGCCTGAGCAGCCGCCGTGGCCGCCAGTGCTGCGTCCCCGGCCGTCAGCCACCCGAAGCCGTCCAGGGACCAGGACCCCACCACCAGCGTCGAGTCCTCGCCCTCCTCGTCGAGGGCGGCTGGGTCGACGTCCGTGGTGCGGCCGGTCATCCGGTCCCGCAGCCGCTGCACGCTCCACCGCCGCCGAGCCGTCCGCAGCTGCCCGAGAGTCGTGGAGTACCGGCGGGACTTCGTCGCGAAGTGCCCGCGGAAGCCCAGCATCGGCACCCACTTCACCAGCGCCAGATACGGGCCGTCCTCCACCCCGGCCAGGCAGTGCACCTCCTCCAACAGCCGGCACACGTGCTCGTTGACGCCTAGGCGCCGCGCCGCCTCCGGATGCCGCAGCCGCGGTGGCAGCCCAAAGTCCTCACACGCCTTCGTCGCGTACTTTGCGATGTAGGCCGCCACCGTCTCCGGATGCAGCCCCTCCCCCTCATCCGCACGCCCGAGCTCACGGTGCGCCGACGACGTCACCGGCCGGGCATCGACCTGCACACCGAACCGCAGCCGGCGCGCCTCGCCGCCCTCCCCGACCGGAGGCGCGTCGAACCACACCCGCGCCGCCGCCTCGCGGACCAGCAGCGCCAACTCCCCGGCAGCGACCGGGACCAGCGGAGCCGGGTACGGCTCGTCATCCGTCGGCGGGCCGTCCAGGCGGATCAGGGCGTGGAAGTGGACGACGGCTCGGCGCTGGAACTCCGCGACCTTCGCGAACGACACTCGCACCAGCTCGTGCGCTTCCTTCTGCGAGACGCCGAGGCGGGCCGCCAGGCCGCGGCGCAGTGCGATGGTGAAGCGCCGCCACAACTCCGGCGCCCACCACTGCCACACCACGTGCCCGGTGTAGTCGTAGCACTCCGGGCAGATCGGCTGCCCCAGCAATGGGTCACCGTCCTCGTGCGCCGCATCGCATCCCAACGGGCGCTCGTGCTCACACACCTCCCGACGACGTCGTGGACGGCAGCGGCCGGAGCGCCGGGTGGTGTGCACCGGCCCGAACGAGGGTGCTGTCAGCGTCGCGAACACCAGTGGGTGCGAGGCCACCGAGGACGGCACACCCTTCATGCCACCGGCGGCACCCGCGGCCAGGAGGTGCCACATGTCGCCCTTGTACTCATGGCTGCACGACGGGCACACGCTCGCCCGGCGGTTACCGCACCGCACGTACAGCACACCGTCCGGCTCCCGGGCCGAGTCGTACGACGACACCAACTCCCCCGTCGCCCGGTCCAGTGTCGTCGCGCTACCTCGCAGCCGAACCGGGTTCGCGCAGTGCCCGCAGCTCGCCGCCTGCTCCGCCCACCGCTCGAACCCCGGCGATACCAGCCGGGCCGCGGCCTGCGCCTCGACGACCTCCGCAGTCACCGCCATGCCGCTCATGCCGCCTCACTCCCGGCAACCGCGACGGGCTCCTCATCGACGACCTGGACCGCACTAGGGCGAACTGTCGACGGCGCGTAGGTGGCGGCCAGTTCGGCGATGTCCTCGTCGGAGTAGTACGACGCCCGAACCTGCACCGGCTCGCGAACCCCGTCGACCTTGGCGAACGCCACCCCCGGCATGGACTCCGGGATCCGGTGGCAGTGGGCGCCAGCCTCCCGAGCACCCTCACCGAGGACCATGTCGACCTGCGCCTTCTCATCCAGCCGCATCGCGACCTTTGTCGGGAACAGGTTCCGCAGCCCGAGGACCTCCTTACGCGGATCCTGCAGCGCCGCCACCAGAACCACCCCCGGCGCCCGACCCTGCGTCGCCAGCGCGGCCAGGGCCTTCTCCGCCCGCTCCCGCAGCTTCCGGTCCGGGGTGTACGCCATCAGCAGCGCGACCTCGTCAACCAGGACCAGCAGCAGCGGCTCCTCCGCCGTGGCTTCGTGAGTACGGGCGTGGCCGGCCATCCGGGCGGCCCGCTCCGCCATGACAGTCGCGGCGTCCTCCAGCAGTTGCACGCCGTCCTCCACGGTGGTGGCGAAGCGGGAGAACAGCGCCCGCCCCGCCGTCAGCTCCATCCCCGCCTTGCCGTCCACCGCCCACACCTGCACCACCCCCGAGCGGATGCCACCGGCGAGACCGGCGAGCAGCGACCAGATCACCGAGCCCTTGCCGGCACCGGTCACCCCGACGACGAGCAGGTGCGTGCCCGCGATCCGCAGCCGCCACGGCGCCCCGTCCTCCCGCAACCCCACCGCCACCCCCGACAGGCTCGGCACCTCCGGAACCGCCAGCGGCTCAACCGGAGCCGTAAGGGGGTCGCCGTAAGACCACGTCACCGTGGCGGTGTTGGGTGAGGACTGCGCCACCCGGCAGGAGCGGGCACAACACGCCGCGGCAAGCCGGTCCGCCACCGCCGCGATGTCGTCGACGGTCTGCCCAGCCAGGACGCGCACCTCACCGCGCAGCACCCGGTGCTCCACCGACACCCACCGCAGCCGCGACAGCGTCGGCGTCCACCACGACCGCTGCGCACCGCCGTGCGCCGAGTCGACCAAGGAGAGGCCGACCCGCTCGCACAGCTCCGGCCACATCCGCGCCGTCCGCCGACGACGGCAGCGCCGCCACACCGGAGCAGCCACTACGCGCCCGAACGAGCTCGGCCAGGCCCGCGACCAGATCAGCCCGCACACCACCGCCGTCACCGCGACGACCACCGCCTCGACCAGCAAGCCGTTGCGGAACGCCAGCCACAGCACTAGCACCCCTGAGGCGGCGACCGGGTACCGCCACACCGTTACTGCCGCCGCATGTAGCACCCACCCCAGCAGGGCAAGCAGTTCCCGGGCGGCATCGACCGTCCAGCCGTCCGAGCTCTTGACGGGCGCGGGGGCGAGTTGGACGTACTGCGCCCCGCGCGGCGTGTGGGACCACATCAGGCTGCCCGCCCCTCGTCCACCTTCCCCTTGCCTGCAGCACCAGGAGCAGTCATGCCGGTGGCCTTCAGCGACCACGCCAGCCGCGGCCGGGTCCGGTTGGTGTCGATCCACGGCGTCGCGGTGAGGTTCTGGAACACCACCGGCCGGAACGGCAACCCCGGGATCTCCGCCGGTGGCACGGGCTGGTGCTCTGCGGCGATCTTAACCACGACCTCCGCCTGCCCACGACGGGACTCCGGGTCCGCGTCGACCACACGCACCGCCCACAGCCGCAGCCCGGTCACCTTGTCCCGCGACTGCGTGTCGATGTCCCCGGCCTGCTTGCGGTCGAAATCCTCGAGCTTCTCCACCTCACCCACCACGAACGCCCCGTGCGGGAACACCACGTCCTGCCCCAGCGGGATCGCACCCTGGATCGCCATCGTCCGTCTCCATTCGTCTTGAGCTGTCATGGGCGGTTGGGGCCGCCTGAGACGAGCGTCGAGCCGGTTCACGGAGGGAACCCGGAAAAACCTTCCGGGGTCGTGTCCGCGATCTGTGGCACGGTGAGTACATGCGCGGATACGACGGGGGTCTGACGGTCGGTGAGCGGGTGGCCTGGTACCGCCGACAGCGGGGCCTGTCGCAGGAGGTCCTTGCCGGGCTGGTGGGGCGGACCACGGACTGGCTGAGCAAGGTGGAGAACGGCCGCGCCGCCCTGTACCGCCTCTCGGTCATCAGTCAGCTCGCCGAGGCCCTCGACGTCAGCCTTGGTGACCTCATCGGCGACCCGCAGCTGATGGAGTGGGCGGCGGACACCCGCCACCAGACCATCCCGGCACTGCGCAAGGCTCTGCTCAGCTATGCGGCCCTGCTGCCGGTCAGCGGTGCCCGCGAGGATGCGCCCGCCGACCTCATGACTCTGAGCCGCGACGTAGCCGACTTGTGGGACGCCTACCAGGCCTCTCGCTTCGGGTACGTGACCGCCCGCCTTCCTCGGGTCCTGCATGCCGCACGGGCCGCTGTGGACGCCACCGCCGGGCGCGACCGCGCCATTGCCTCCGCACAGCTGGCCATGACCTACCAGGTGGCGGCCTCGACGCTGACGAAGGTGGGTGAGACGGAGCTGGCTTGGATCTGCGCCGATCGCGGCCTCATGGCCGCCGAGCGGTCTGAGGACCTCACCATCGTCGGCTCCCTGCTGCGGTCCGTTGCCCACGCACTGCTCTCCAACGCCCAGTACGCCGACGCCCTGGCTGTCATCGACAGCGGCCTCACCCGGCTACAGCCCACCGCCGGCGGCGCGACACCTCCACGACTGTCCATGATCGGCAGCCTGCTGCTCGTCGCCGCCATGGCCGCTGCCCGCACCGATGACCGCCGGGAGGCCCGCGCACGCCTCGCCCTGGTCGAGCAGCACGCCTCGCGCATCGGCGCGGACACCAACCACCTGTGGAGCGCCTTCGGGCCCACCAACGTCGCCGTGCACCGTGTCTCCGTGGCCATGGAGGTCGGAGACGTGCAGATCGCCGCTGACCTCGGCCCCCGCGTCGACACCCGCGCTCTGCCCGTCGAGCGCCGGGTGCGCCACTCCCTCGAAGTCGCACGGGCCTTCACCGCACTCAACCGTCCCGACGAGGCCCTCGGCATCCTCCTCAGCGCCGAGCAGGATGCTCCGGAGCAGGTGCGCTACCACTTCCTCAGCCGCGAGCTGGTGCTGTCCTGGATCCGCGGCGGTCGCTTGCAGGCCAGTGGCGAGCTACGCCACCTCGCTGAGCGTCTCCGGGTCGCCTGACAGTCTTCACGGCATATCGTCGCTTCCATGACGACCGACGCAAGGCCGCCCATGGCCACGCCTCGCGTGGCCGCCGGAGTGATCTACCGCGACGGCCAGGGCCGCATCCTGCTCGCCAAGCCCACCTACAAGGACGGCTGGGACCTCCCCGGCGGCTACGTCGAGCCCGGCGAGAGCCCTCTAGCCGCTGCCCGACGCGAGGTCGTCGAGGAGCTCGGCACCGAGCTGCCCGTAGCCGGCCTGCTGCTGGTCGACTGGGCACCCCACCCCAGCGAAGGCGACAAGCTCCTCTTCGTCTTCGACGGCGGTACCCTCTCTCCCGACGACTACGCCCGCATCACCCCCGACGGCGAAGAGATCGACCGCGTCGACTTCCACGACCCCGCCGCCCTCGACCAGCTCATGCCCGACCGCCTCGTCCGGCGTGTCCGCACCGCGTTGAGAGCTGGCGCCGCAGGAGCCGAGCACTACGCCGAGCATGGTGCTGCTGTCTTGGCGACGACTACTTCGACTTCCTGACTGCCCCAGCACCAGGCTCGCCCTAGCCATAGTGGGGCGACGCTGAACGACTGAATGGGCGAACTGCCGGAGTGTGTTCAGTCGTCACCTCAGCCGCGGCTGCTGGCGCCAACGCTGATCAAGCTGTCAGCCAGCGGCCTGCTCGACACCTGCGACGACGTGTGCGGCGTGATGTGGAATCACCCGTAGCCAGCCCGGACCTAGGAGGACCCGTGGACCGCACCGAGTACTTCCACGACCCAGCCGGCCCGCGACCCAACCGCATCGTCACCGCCGCCACCGCCTTCGTGCTCGACGAGCAGGAGCGGGTACTGATGATCCAGCGATCCGACAACGGCATGTGGGCGCTGCCCGGCGGCACGCAAGACGTCGGGGAGCGCATCGCCACCACCGCAGAGCGGGAGACGCGGGAGGAGACGGGCTACGAGGTGCGGGTGACAGGCCTGATCGGCGTCTACTCCGACCCCCACCACGTCATCGCCTACGACGACGGTGAGGTCCGCCAGCAGTTTGCTCTCTCCTTCCGCGCTGAGCTCATCGACGGCGAGCTTGAGCGCAGCGAGGAGTCACTCGACGTCCGGTGGGTGGCCGACAACGAGCTCGACGACCTCCCGATGCACCCCTCGATCCGGTTGCGCGTCAACCACGGCTTCGAGGAGCGGCCTGAGCCCTACATCGGCTGAGGAACGCTCACTGACTGCACAGGACATGCAGCCCGTCGTCGTGCTGTGAGGACTTTCTCTACTCCGTCAAGGCCAACGCGCAGCGCCACCCTGCGCGCGGCCTCCGGCCGTGCTCGGCTGGCGTGCGCGCTCATCGAGGACTGCTGCAAAATCGATCACAACGCCACACCGCGTAGGACGCCAATGCAAGCCAGACGTTTCGAACAGCTGCCGTCAATCTCTGCAAATGACTTCAGATTTCGGCAGCGACAACTGACAAGTAGGCCACTCCGCAGCACGAGAATTGCTTCCGAGACAGGTCACGTGCGGACAAGCCACGAGCACTGGGCGCAAAAGTATCAGTCGAGTTGACCAATCACACAGGCGCCTTCTCCTCCAAGATTGACCACAGGCGCACAACGGCCTGCGGCAAGTGTTCCGATGCCGCGACATCCAACCCAGCCATAATTTCCTGCGGCTTGATTGTGCGCTCTAAAAACACCTTGTGTCCGCTCGCAGATCGAACCGATGCAACAACCGCCCCCGAGTCGATCAGTGCCTTGCGCAGCATAGCCCAATATGGACTGCCGGTAATAGGGGTTAGGTCATTGTCACCCCCCTCGACGACCACGTTCGTGCGCGAGTAGATGCGGCACAGCCTCTCAAGCAATGAAACAACGTCACTCGCGACGCCGCGAACTTCAAGGGCCGGCGCGGCGGCAGGCAACCCACATGCATGCAGGGCTTCGCGCACCTCCGTTGGCGAGTACAGCCAGCGGACATCCTCCTCACCTCGAACGCCTAGCCCCAAGAAGGACTCGACAGGCAACCCTTGAATCTCGAGCCTAGTACTAGCGAGGTCTACGATAACCCTATCGAATAGGACACTGCCTTCGACTTGACAGTCAAAGAAGCGAGTACCCACGAGGTCTGTGCCCGAGAACTCGAGGTTCATCAAGCGACACGTGCGCAGCTCAGCATCACCGAGCGACATGTTGCCGAGATTCAGACCGCGCAGCGAAACAGAGGCATTGATTTGACCTGCCAAAACCCCCACGCCAAGCAATCCCGCATTTCGGCGAACACGATCGGCATCGATGTTGCTGACTTCAACCGCCTCAGTCAGTAGATTGACGACCTCCTGCACGGGGTGAGCCTGGGCCCTCCGACCCGCTAGCGCAGCCGCATCCTCAGGCAGGCGTCCCCTTCTCAACAGTTGAGCTAGACGGCGAGGTGAATTCGCTGTCATGACATCGAATATTGGAGCCGCCAAGAAGTGCGCGTAGTAGACGTCGTGCTCCCATCCCACGCTCCCCGGCAACGATCCCTCACGGAGCATGGCAAAAGACGGCGCTCGAGCCGATACCTCCCGAGCACCGTCCTCATTCAGCCCCTCTGCGTCGCCCACGAGCATAGCGAGCTCACGAATTGTTGTCCGCGACAGCTCCCGCGACTCCTGGCGCCACATCTCAACAGCAATCTCGTCATAGAGTGAACGAAACCCCTGGGGACTGAGAAGCGGCTCCTTCGCCGGAGAACGCAGCTTGGACACTTCCCGCTCGATGTAAGCGTCGATCAGGCGCTCAAGCAGCGACTCGCTATCACGAGCACCGACCGGGGCACCAGCGAGCACAAGTCGAGTGGCGCGACTGACGAAGAAGGGCTTGCCGGCCACACCAGAAAGTTCCTCGCGCCGGAGAAGTTCCTCAACCTTTTCGGCAATGCCAGCGTCAACTTGGCCATCTACACCGATTCGCTCCACCTCTTTATGGATGAAGTCTCGCCTTTGATCTTCCTGCCATTCCTTGAGTCGCAGCGGCCTAAGAACCCAACTATCGCCCCGACCGCCGCCTGAATTGACGCGGGCAAGAAACTCCTGCTCGTAATATGCGCTTCTTGCCGCCGCAACGAGGGTTCCACCCCCCTCGAGGCCGCCGATGAAATCTGCGAGGCTGCTGAACGCCTCATCGTAGGCACCAACGCTGCCAATTAACTCATCGAACCCATCGATGACGAGCGTTACGGCGCCGGTGCGAACAAGCGGGGATGCAGCGTCGTATGAGAAGCGCGCCCGAATTCGATCCAACTCGATTGACAATGCCTCGTCCAGGGCCGAAAGTCGTCGCGCTTGGGCATCTACATAAAGCCATAGTGACGTCGCAGAGCCCGACAAGTATGCTTCCGCTTGCTCGCGAACGACATGCTTCAAAAGTTCGGTCTTACCGACTCCCGCGTCCGCGGCGACAAAGACAACCGAGGTCTTATCCGGCCCCGGCAAGGCGGCCCTCTTTAGTAGCTCGACCGCCGCGCCCCCGCCGTTCACCTCCCCTTCCAGAACCGCGCGCGGAGGCACAAAGGATGGTTGACCCTCGACTCGGTGCAAGAGATTGCGCGCAAGCGCTCGAAGGTTGGCCATATCCGGCCCAGCCAGAAAGGATGCGTACCCTTGCGAATCGCCACCATCCGCACTTACTGCATGCGTGGGCCCCACCTCGTCCAACAAGAACTTCGCGTCACACTCACGACCATCCTCTTGCCACCTAGCCGAGACAAGGGAGGCACCGACATCGATAGTAACGGGCGTGCCTGGATCACTGAACGCAGCCAAGTCAAGCCGAAGTCGATGTACGGCTGCGCTCTCAGTTGCCGAACCGCTACTAGTCATTAGCCCCGCCCCTCCCCTTGCGCGAATCCAGAACCTCATTCACCCAGGCCGCGTCCTGCAGCATGGCGACATTGGTATTGGCTAAGTATCCATCGTTCCGGCCATCGATTCTCTGCCTTAGCCAGCGAATTGGCATCGAGGTGGCCTGGGATAGTGCCAGCACTACCGGGAAGAAGTCTTCATCGTCCGAAACTAGGCCCAAAAGATCATACTGGTTCGCTAAGAATAGCGCGTCTTGCGCCAACATTTGATCAACCATTCGTTGGCGGCCACCACGATAGGTGCCAATGATGCGCGCGTCTGGTCGACAAGCCAGAGCTACCGCAAGTTCACTTACGACCCGCAGGCCGTTGCTCAGCCCGCCCAACTGCCGCCTATGTTCTCGCGCAAGGAAAGAGTACTGTTGAGTAGCAGTACCCTCTCGTGCGAAAAATCCACCATACAGGCGAATTCGCACATCAATGACATTGCGGCGCAAGGGTGCAGGAATCAGCACTCGCGGCAGCAGTTCAGTCACTAACTCGAGGCCCTCTATGACGTCTGCTTGAGTCTTAGTTGCCGGTACGACCGAGCCGAAGTCAACGAGAACTAGGGCCGACTCAGAGTCGCTCAGTTCGTCCGACCCACCTGCCTCACCCTGGGTCACGGCATCAACCTATGCCATGGAGTCCGCCGCACGCAGAAGGCACACCGGCGGTCCACCGGTCAGCGGACCGGGTTGAGGTCGTGAGACCAGCGTTCGACGAGGCATCCTTGAGGGCGGCCACAAGCATCCGGCCAACGACCTGGCACGACGGACGAGCCCGACTAGAGGGGACAGCCACCCGAAGGCCGCGCCCAAGGGGCAGCTCCGACATGAGCGCGCGGTTCATCTTGCGGTTCGAGGTCGCCGACCGTGGCTTGCTTGGTAAGCCGTCGCTTTCAACAGCGGGACGTTTCCGGCCGATGCCGGCAGATAGGCTTTTCAGCTTGGGCGATCGATGTGCTGTTAACCCTTCTACACCGTGGACAATCTATGAGCGCCGTGCGCTTACATCGTGACGGCAGCCCTGACGGCAACGCGACGACAGCCGCCCCGCTCACCCCGCACGCCGGCGCACCATCACCGCAGGTCAGCCGCCTTCCCCAGACCCTCGCGGACGCCCCTCCCCGCTCTTTTAATCCGCGGGCTCAAAAGCGAGAATTCGCCAATTCGCCCATTTCACAGTCACGCCGTCCATGAATGACTTTTAGCTGCCATAGAGAGAATACGCACTAAAAAAGCTACAGCGCTATGCGCGGATTGTACGCAGCAGGTAGTTGGTCAGCAACTTCACGTCATTAGGAGTGTTTTGCAGGCTGTTCCAAGGGCGCTGCTCAGTGTTGCTAAAAGCCCACCTACCGGTGGTCCAAGCACACACGTCACGCAGGCGCTGCAGGGGCTTGTAGAGGTCAAGGTTAGGGAGTTCGGCCGCGGAGGTGTTCTCGGTCAGGGCGTCCATGACGAAGCCCATGGCTTGGACGCCGACCCCGTGGGTCAGACGCGACTTGCGCGGTGGCAGGTTCCACTCTTCGGGGAAGGTGGCGCGCACCAGGCTCCAGAAGAGCTTCAGGTGCAGCAGCATGCGCTCGACGTCACCGGAGTGATCGTCAGGGTTGCGGTACTGGTAGAGGGCCCCGTCGCTGAGGCTGTTCTCGATCATCTTCAGGACGCTGTTGTCCTTGATGTAGCCCTCAGGTGCCGTCGGGGTGGCGATGCGTCCCTGGAAGGGGCTGTCGTCGTCGTCGAAGCTGAACAGGTCCTCGTTGTTCAAGCGTGACATCAACAGGGCCGGCAGTTGCCGCTTGGCGTACTTAGCCGGCAAGTGCCCCACCGTGTCGGGCAGGAGCTCGTGGATGAGGCCCTTGGGGAGGGGCTTGGCGTTGTTGACGAGGATGAACTGCGAGCGCTGCTCCTCCTCACCCGAAGCGATGAAGCCCACCGCGGCGACGGGGAACTCGTCGACGTCGGCGTCACGGATGGCTGCACTGCGCTGTTGCCCGTCCACCAACCAGGCGGCCTTGTCCTCTTCGCCGAGGGTCTCGTCGATCGGGATGATGAGCTCACCCATCGTCGAGTAGTCGACGATGTTCTTGCTGCGGCCGGCCCTGAAGCGCACCGTGTCGTTGAAGGCGAGGACCAGGGCGTTGGGGAGCATCGCCGCAGGCGACTCGAGGTAGCGGCGGATGGCCTTGATGTGGCTGAGGACCTCAGGACGCTGGTAGCCGCGCAGCGCCGCCTTCTCCCGGTGCACTCGAGAAACCGTGGTGAAGGAGTGCACCACCTTGCCGTCGACGGCGAAGGCGTAGATGAAGCGCTCACCCTGACGGATCTGGAGAGCAGGCAGTCGCAGTTCGTACCGGTCAGCCATCAGTCTTCCTCGTCCGCTTCGTGGTGGGGGCCTTCGTGGTGCGGGGGGCTGTCGAGGGGCGCAGAGCATGCATCTTCTCAGCTAGGACGGCCAGGTTGTGGAACCCGCGCCGCTTGTTGCGTTCGGTGCCCCGGAAGATCAACATCTGAATGCCGTAGCACTCGCACAGCCCGCAACTGCACGTCTTCCACGGCCGGTCCTCCAAGGTCTTGCCGTACAGGTCCCTGTACGGACGCTTGGTGCGTTCCTCCGGTGTTCGCACCAAGGCGTCGTACTGCAGGACGGTGTTCAGCGCCGCCTCAACGGTGGTGGTGCCCTCGTCGTACGCGCGCAAGGCTCGCAGGGACTCCCTCTCCAGGCGCACAGCGGTCGCCTGGGATATCTGACCCGCCAGGATGGCGCGTTTGAGCTTGAGGTTCGCGTCGACCTGGGGAACGCGGATGGCGGCGTAGTTGCCGTTCGCGGTGTGGTAATTATCCTTCTCATCCATGAACGACTGCCGGAAACCGGAGGTGCTGTCGAGGCTGGTGACGCCCAACTCCGCGAACTGCACCATGGCCTCCAGGCGGGTGATGCCCAGCAGGTGCAACTTCGTCTCAGGCTTGCGCACCTCGGCGACGGCGCTCAGACAGGTCAGGATGTCAGGCGTCCTCAGAGGCACCATGCCACCCAGGGCGATGCGCTGGTAACCCATGTCCTGCAGGCGCTGGACGCTGTTGGCGTACGTGCGAGGGCTCCACCCCTGCGCGGCACCCACAGGGGTGAGGGAGGAACCGCGAGCACGCACCGCTTCAAGGAAATCGGCGGCGTACTCCAGGGTCAGCTCACGCCGCCTCTCCCAGGCGTTCTGCTCCGCGGTCATGACACCGCCGTTCGATTCCAGGACCGCATCGCTCTGGTAGCCGAAGACGATGTGGTCCAGGCTGACGCCGGCGTCGAACCCGCACTGCTCGTAGAAGTCGAGGACCTGCTCCACGCTGACGGGGGGCACCTCCTCGGTGACGTAGGCGAAGGCACCGTTGTCCCCCAGCGTCTCCACACCGTCGGGTAGGCGGAAGAACTGACGCACGCCCAGGCGGTAGAGGCGAGCTCGCTGAGAGGCGCTGTACTTGCCGGCGCCGCTGATGGAGCCGTCCACGATGCCCTTGCTGACCAGGATGCCGTCGTAGGGGCGAGCGGTGAGGACTTCGTGGGCGTAGCGGTCGTCACGTTGGCGCACGCGCAGCGGGTGGTACTCGTCGCGCTCGAAGTCGTACGTCGGACTGATGAGGTCTTGGCTGTCAGGGAAGTAGAACTTCATGAGGTGCTCGTCCTCGCTTGCACGTACGCCCGCAGCAGGTAGTTGGACAGGGTGCTGATGTGCCGAGGGGTGTTCTGCAGGACGTTCCAGTCCACCCGCAGGTCTTCCCACGTCCCCTTGGTCCAGTGGCACAGCGGTGCGATGCGCTCCAGTTCGTGGGTGACATCGTCGACGGCGGTGGGCGCAGCCAGGTCGATGCTCACCATGATGCGATCCATCAGGCGCCCCATGGAGCGGATGCCGATGCCGTGCATGAGACGGCTCTGAGTGCTCGGGCGTCCCCACGCCTCGGGGAAGACTCGCTGTACGGCCGTCCAGTAGGTCAGCAAGAGGTGCCGGATGCCGGCGGTGTCGGTGGTCCCGTCCGCGAGGTTCCGGTAGGGGAAGAGCACCCCGGAGGGCGAGTTCAGGGACTCTTCGATCGCGACGACGAGGCTGTTGTCGGTGATGACGGCTCCGGCCTTCTTGTCCACCTCGGTGGACGCGCGCCGGATCAGACCCTGGAAGGGTGAGGCAGCGTCCTGGTTGAGCATGTCGACCAGCGCCGACGGCAGGCGTCGCGCCGACATTCGCGGGGAGATGGGGGTCGGGACCTCTGGCAGGAGCTCGGTCACCAGGTTGGTCGGCAAGGGTTGGACGGTGTTGACCCGCAGGAACTGCTCGCGCTGCATGTTGAGGTCTTCGGTGACGAAGCCGGCTACGGGAACGGGAAAGCGGGTGTTGCGGGTACGGGCCAGCGCCAGGCTGCGCTGCTGACCGTCCACGATCCACGCCGGCCGGGGCTCCTTGTCGCTGGCCGGGCACGGGATCTTCAGCGTGCCGGCGGTGGACAGTCCGTCGCTGGCGCCCGGACCTCGACTGGAGGCGAAGTGGACGCTGGTGGGCAGGGCGAGGATGAGCCCGTTGGGGAAGAGCGCGCCGTCAGTGTCGAGGTAGTCCAGGATCTGGTTGACGTGCTGCTTCTTCTCCGGGCGCTGGTACCCGATGAGCTTGCCGAACTCGTCGCGGGAGATGCGCGCCACGTCGGCGATGCGGTCGATGTCCTCGGCGGCGAGGGCGAACAGGTACAGCGGTACGTCGGCCCGCTGCAGGATGCGCAGGGCGCGCCGCTCGATGACGTCGTCGCTCATGCTGCTCCTCCGTGCTCGGGGTGACGCGCTTCAGGCTGTGGCGCCGCCAGCCTCGCACGGGTCGGCGGTGCCGAGGTGCCCTCCGCTGGAGGGCGCGCTGCCGGGAAGCGACTCCCCTGCGCCTGCGCGACCTCTGCGTACAGCCGTCCGAAGCGGGACTGCTCGCATGCCTGGCCATCGGCGCGCAGGGCCCGCAGCATGGTGGTCTTGGAGGTGTGCCTGCCCAGGGCCCGCTGGGTGGTGATGAAGAGCCTGATTTGATCGTCGCTGAGGGGACGGCGGTCGTAGACCTCCTCGTGCGCGACCTGCGCCGCCCACTCCTGCCACCCCTTCAGCGCTGCTGGCGAGGTCAAGCGGGGCGTCGGCAGCGCTCGCAGCCACGCACCGGCCGTGCGGACGTTCAAGCTGGTCATGGTGCCGCCGAGGTGGCGGCGCAGGCGGCGGTCAGCGGGCAGGCGCTGCACGCCGGGCACCGGCAGCGCCCCACCGATCAACAGCGCATCGCTCGCCACCGCCGCTGCCGCGCTGAGCTCCTCGTGCAGGGCGTGGCCGTAGTCCTCGGAGAGCACCAGGAGCAAGGACCCCCCTCGAGCCAGGTCGGTGAGGGTGGCGGCACCGCGGTGCTCCTGCAGGGCGTGCCACCACTGTCGTCGACCGACCGCATCGGCGGCGACGCGGTCCGCGTGGCGCGCGGCGAAGGTCGCGGCGTAAGCGGGTGCCTGGGTGGTGACCGGTTGCAGGCCCAGCCCGGCGGAGGCGACCCACAGCGTCGCCTCGAAGCCCGCAGCGCGTGCCGAGGCGGGCAGGGAGAGCGCCTGCGCCCAGTGATCGCCCTGGTACAGGGCGGACAAGGGCCGGTGAGCGTCGCTGCTGTTCAAGAGCCGCCCCCACTGTCGGACCCGGCTGGCAGGCTCACCGACGGGTACCGCGCGCAGCCGTAGCCACGGCTCGACGGGCTGCGACTTGCGGTCGCTGCAGGTGACAACGACTGTCAGTTTTCGCACTGCTCGCCTCCCCGGGTCGGTGCGATACTACAGCCAGCGCGTCGGTGGCTCGTCCTGCAGTTACAGCGGTACGGTGGCGATTCACGACGCTGAAGATGACCATCGGTGAAGATCAACTGGGGAGTGCTCACGTGGACCGACCTGCTGTCGTCCTGCTCAGCGGAGGCCTGGACTCGACCACGGTCCTGGCCATCGCCAAGTCACGAGGCTTCACCCCCTACGCCCTCAGCTTCGCCTACGGACAGCGTCACGCGGTGGAGTTGGACGCCGCCCGCCGCGTGGCCAGCACCCTGGGTGCGGCCGGGCACGTGATCGCCACCATCGACTTGACCGTCTTCGGCGGCTCCGCGCTGACCGCGGACATCGCCGTGCCCAAGCACGACTCGGTCGACGACCTCAAGGCGGACATCCCCGTCACCTACGTGCCCGCCCGCAACACGATCTTCCTGTCCTACGCGCTGGCCTACGCTGAGGTCGTCGGCGCCGCTGACATCTTCATCGGCGTCAACGCGCTGGACTACAGCGGCTACCCGGACTGCCGCCCGGAGTACGTCGACGCCTTCCAAGCCATGGGTCGGTTGGCCACCCGCGCCGGGGTGCAGGGCACGGAGTTGACCATCCACGCGCCCCTGATGCAGATGACCAAGGCCGACATCGTCAAGGCCGGTCTGGCACTGGGCGTCGACTACGGCATGACGTCGTCGTGCTACGACCCGGACGCGGCCGGTCGCCCGTGCGGCCACTGCGACTCGTGCCTGCTGCGCCTGAACGGCTTCGCCGAGGCCGACAGCACCGATCCGCTGGCCTACCGCGGAGCGTGACGGTGACCTACCTGGTCAAGGAGATCTTCTACACGCTGCAAGGCGAGGGCACCCACGCCGGACGACCGGCCGTCTTCTGCCGCTTCTCACGCTGCAACCTGTGGACCGGGCGGGAGGAGGACCGCGCCCGCGCGATCTGCACCTTCTGCGACACCGACTTCATCGGTACCGACGGACCCGGCGGGGGCCGCTTCGCCACCGCCGACGAGCTCGCCGCCGCCGTCGCCGCGCAGTGGCCGGCACCCGAGCACGAGCGCAAGTTCGTCGTGTGCACCGGCGGCGAACCGCTGCTGCAGCTCGACGACGCAGCGGTGCAGGCGCTGCACCGCCGGGGATTCGAGGTGGCGGTGGAGACCAACGGCACCCGCACCCCCCCGCCCGGCATCGACTGGCTGTGCGTCAGCCCCAAGATCGGCGCCGACCTGCAGGTCACCAGCGGCGATGAGTTGAAGCTGGTCTACCCGCAGGCCGGTGGCGATCCGGCGCAGTTCGCCGCGTTGGACTTCACCTCCTTCCGACTGCAACCGATGGACGGCCCCGACGTGCAGAGGCACACCCGCGCGGCCATCGAGTACTGCCTGAGTCATCCGCAGTGGAGCTTGTCGATGCAGACCCACAAGTACCTCGGGATCGCGTGATGGAGATCTTCCGCGAGTTCACCTTCGAAGCCGCCCACCGCCTGCCGCACGTGCCCGAGGGCCACAAGTGTGCGCGCCTGCACGGGCACTCCTACCGCGCCACCGTCCACGTGACCGGTCCGGTCGACCCGCACCTGGGCTGGGTGATGGACTTCGGCGACCTGAAGAAGGTCGTTCAACCGGTCATCGAGCGCCTGGACCACCACTACCTCAACGAGATCGAGGGCCTGGCCAACCCCACCAGCGAAGTTCTCGCGCGCTGGGTGTGGCAGCAACTGTCCTCGGCTCTGCCGCGCCTGAGTGCGATCACCATCCGCGAGACCCGCACCTCCGGTGCCACCTACCGAGGAGAAGACGATGAGCACCTCTGACCTGACCGCGCCGCGCACGAGTCGTCGGGTGGGCCTGGTGCTGGCCGGTTGCTACGTGGCGACCGTGCTGCTGGCCAACTACGCCATCACCACCTTCGGTGCCGTGCCCGTCGGCTTCGGCCTGGTGGCCCCGGCCGGGGTCTACTTCGCCGGACTGGCCTTCACGCTGCGTGACCTGACCCAGGACCGCTTGGGCAAGCGCGCGGTGCTGGCCGCCATCGTCGTGGGCACTCTGCTCTCGGCGCTGATCTCCCCGCAGTTCGCCCTGGCCAGCGCCGCCGCCTTCCTGCTCAGCGAATTGGCCGACTTCGCCGTGTACACCCCGCTGCGCAAGCGGCGCTGGCTGACCGCCGTGGTGCTCAGCAACATCGCTGGCTTCCTGGTCGACTCCGTCCTCTTCCTCTGGCTCGCGTTCGGCTCGCTGGCCTTCCTGCCCGGCCAACTGCTGGGCAAGGCGTGGATGACCGCAGCAGCCGTGCTCGTGCTGGCTCTGCTGCGTCGCCGTCACGAGTCCGTGCCGGCATCACCCACGGCCGTGCAGCGCGTGCACTGACCTGCCCACCGCCGTGCAAGGGCTCGCACCTAGCCGGGTGCGGGCCCTTCGCACGTCGGCGGCCGGAGCATCGGCGGTCTCGAGCAGGGCGAGTGGGCGGCCAGCCCACGTCGCACCACTCAGCCGGCCTGCACGTACTCGGCCAAGGCACTGACGGCCGCGTGCAACATGGAACCGGAGCCGGGGCCGCGCGGGAAGACGACGCTGCCGCGGGCGTGCTGCTGAATGAAGGTGGTCGCCGCGTGGCTGGCTCGGTCGGTGGCCACCACCAGCACGTCGGCAGCACCGGCTTGATCGCGCAGACGGTTGTTGCCCGCCACGTCGCCGCTGATGTGCACCGTCAACTGCGGGTGCACCTGCAGCAAGGCCTGTTTCACACGTTGCGGAACGTGCTCCTGCAGCGTGTACAGCAGCACCGTGGCACGCAGCGCGCTCGGCGACGCCTCGTCGACGGGCGACACCGGTGAAGGGGCCGGCCAAGTGATGCCGGTACCCAACTCCTGGGAGAGCGCCGCAGCCAGCGCCTGCTCCACGGGGCTGAGCCTGGCGGCCAGCGAACGCAGCCGGGTCAAGAACCGCTGGCAGGTGGCCAGGCGCACCTGCGGCGCGGGGTCAGGACCGGCAGCGATGGCGTCGATCAGGTCCAGAACGACGTCGGCGGTGCGCACCTGCACCATCCGGTCGTGCACCTCGCCAAGATCGCTGAGCACCGCGCGATACCCGTGCTCGTCGGGAGCGGCGGCGAGGAATAGGTGCAGCGCCTGGGCCAGCGCGGCCAGGGTCGCGGCGGTGTACTCCTCGGACAGCACCAGGAGTTGCACGATCGCGGCGGTGCTGCGCGGAGAGCTGCCGGCTTCGATGCGGCGCAGGAGTACGGGCAGCACGTCCAGGAGTTGCGTTAGCCCCGGCCCCTCCCAGGGGGCGCCAGCAAGGGTCTCGGCCAGGTCTGCATCTGCACGTCCCGGATCGGGCCACGGCTCGGTGATCTCTTCCAAGCGCACCAGCACGTCGGCGTCCAAGTGCGCCTGGCCTGCCTGGTGCAGGAGTTGCGGCCAGTCGCGCGGGTCCGCGTGGCGCGGAGCGGTGTACTGCAGGTGCCGCTGCCAGGTCTCGCGGAGCCAGGCGTGCACGAAGACCCGGTCCAGGTGCTCCGCGCTGCGTGCATCCAGGTGCTGCGCCAAGGCGTGGCTGCGCTCGGCGTCGTTGAGGTCCAGCGCGCAACGCACCGCGTAGCGGTCGTGGACGACCGGGTCGTCGATGGCCTCGATCAGCGCCCAGGCCTGCTCGTAGCGGCCCTGATCGAGCAAGGCAGGTATGTCGACGGTCGTGACCAGCGCAGGTGCGGACTGGAGGAGCCGCTGGGCGAGGAGGTGAACCCATGCGCCCGCGTCAGTGGGCACGTCCACGGGTGTCGCCTGCGCCGGATACAGGTGATCGAGCACGAGAAGGCCGGAGAGCGCCTGGGACGACAACCCCTCGCGGGCCCCGGCCTGCAAGGTGGCGTACTGCGGGTAGAGGCGTAGCACTTCGACGGCCGCATCGACGTCACCGCGTTCAGCAGGTCTACTCAGGTAGCGCTCGTGCACAGCGGCGAGCAGCACCTGGCGCACGTGGCGCGGCATGCGCAGGCGCAGCACGTCGTGGATGTCGGGCAGGTCCAGCACCTTCTCGCCCCGACCCAGCGCGTCCAAGCTGTGGATCTTCAGGTAGGCGATGTTGGCGGCATCCAAGCCGCCGGAGGCGCTGAGGCGTGCCAACCCCTGCGCGACCAGGTCCTCATCCCTGCCCGCCAGGGCCAGGCGCAGATCACGCAACAGGCGACCGACGGGCACCGCCTCGTCGACCGCGCGTGCCGGGCGCGCCAGCCAGGTGGTGCGCAGCAGGGTCAGGGCCTGCCAGGCCGCGGTCCACTTCTGGGCCGGCACGTTCAACACCCAGGTGCTGTGGGCGCCGGTGGCCAGTAAGGCGCTCTCCAAGGCGTCGGTGCGGTCAAGACGAGCGGGCAAGGGGGTGAAGTCGCTATAACTAGGGCCGACGAAGGCGGTGATCGCTTCTTGCAGGCGACGGCCCTGCGCGGCGTTGAAGGCGACGGCGTAGACAGCGGAGCGCGCTCCGCCGCGCCGGGGCAGGAACAGTGGACGCTCGGGAACGGCTTCACAGTCGTTCAGGAACGGCATCATCCGCGCCCACCGCGGATCGCTGCGCCACTCCGCGGGCAGGGAGAAGTCGTTGCCAGGCCCGAACCACGTGCTGAGCAGGGCGGCGCCGGTACTCACGAGGTGCTCCAGCGAGCGCGGAAGGACAGGTGTGCGGCGGCGATGGCTTCAGCCTGGGTATCGAACTGCACCAACTCGTCGAGCAACTGGACACCGTTGTACGTCAGGTTCATCGAGCCGCTGAGTAGGCACTGATCGGTCAGCAGGCCCTTCTCGTGCAAAACTGGAGAGGTACGCAGGTGCAACCGCTCCTCGCCCCCGGTGCCTGCGGCGCCGGCGCGCAACCGCTGTACGAAGGCGTCGTTGTGCGCGTCGGGACGCACCTCGATGAACACAGCGCTGCCACCGTGCAGCAGTGCGAGCAGCACTTCGCTCAACCGCACCGGCCGCGCCGTCCAGTCCGGCTGCAGGGCGCTGAAGCCGCCGTCCGTGTTGTCGATGACGGCGATATCACTGATCCAGGGGCTGATCAGCCACACCTCCCGGCTCGGCTGGAGCACCTCGGCCACGAACAGGGCCTGCAGCAGGGCCCGCAAGTCGTCAGTGGTGCGCGCCCGACCGCGGCGCAAGGTACGGGTGCTCACTGCTCGCTCTCCTTCAACTCCACGCGAAGCCGCAAGCCGTCGGCGTCGCGGCGGATGCGGCGCAGCACCGGGTGCAGCAACAAGTAGCCGGCATCGAGGGGGGTGGCGCTGATGTCCAGCAGAGCGCTCTTCAGCGTGGAGGCGGCGTCCGGGCGGGCGGTGATGTCGACGACACCGTGTTGCAGCAGCAGTTCGTCGACCGCGGCGCGCCAGTTCGACTCGTGGACGCTGACCTGTTGGACCACGTCGCCGAGGAAGGCGGCGCTCAGGTGCCGGTGCAGGGGTAGGACCGCGTCGCTGTAGGGCGCGTAGCTGTGCAAGTCGCGGTGGAAGACGTCGCTGCCGCGCGGCCACAGGGTGGAGTAGAGCTGATCGGGGCTGGCGAAGACGTCGCGCACCTCTGGCAGCACCTGCAGCGCCAACGCGGCCCAGGTGCGCGCGTCGACCTCGATGCCGAGACGTTCGGTGCAGGTGCGCCAGTACTGCAGCACCTGCAGCAGCGCGGCGTCGAAGCGGGCCGTGGTACCCGGGCGCAGCAACCGGATGGAGATCGCCGCCAGCACCGGGTGGGTGGTGGCGTAGCCGTCGGCGCGCAGGTGCCGGTGCAGTTGCGCCAGCGCCTGACGGGTGTGCGCGGCGCTGCGCGCGCCGCGCACGGCGTGCAGGTCGCGGGCCAGGTCCCCTTGCGGGTGCTCGTTGACCTGCTGCAGCAGGCGGGTCAACTCCTGATCGACGGTCTCGTACTCTCCCATTTCCAGCGCGCTGGCGCTCAGGCGCCAGAAGCGGCGCGGATCGCGCGCGTACTCGCGCGCCAGGGCCTCGATGATGCCGGCTCCCCCGACAGTGGACTCGGTCAGCCAGATGGTGGCCACCGCCTCGCCGTCGGGTCCCGGCGGCCGGGAGCCACCGCGCTCTGCGCGCTGGCCCTGGTGCTGGTCTGGGCGGTC
This sequence comes from Kineococcus gurbantunggutensis, assembly GCF_050871925.1. Taxonomy (NCBI): domain Bacteria; kingdom Bacillati; phylum Actinomycetota; class Actinomycetes; order Kineosporiales; family Kineosporiaceae; genus Kineococcus; species Kineococcus gurbantunggutensis. The sequence goes on along the minus strand of NZ_JBJLSG010000030.1, from coordinate 16,254 downwards.
CCCGCTGCCAGCGGCGCGGGCGGCGCCACCGCCGGAGCCGGGCACCTGCTCGGCAGTGCAGGTGATGACGTCCAGGAGCAGGTCGTTGTCGGCGGCATTGCCGGCCAGGGTCAGGCAGGTGCGCTTGACGGCGGCGCCGACGGTGTGGGCGAAGACGTGCTGGGCGAAGCGGGCGTCGTCGGTGTCAGGAGTCGCGTGCAGGACGCGGGCATGGCGCAGCAGCGTCTGGCGCACCTCGGCGACCGCCAGTGCGCCCTCCAGTCGCGCGCGCAGTTGGCGCGGGTCGGCCGGCGCGCCGTCAGCATTGGTGGCCTCCGCCTCCTCCCCCGCCTCGCTCGCCGCGCCGCCTGCGGTGCCGCCGGGGTGCTCGCCGGTGCTCAGGCGGGCGCTGGCCGCGCGTAGCGCCTGCTCGTCCAAGCTGACTAGCACACCGGCCACGTCGACGACCTCGTCACCGCTTCCGCCGGCGCCGGTGGCGGAAGCGAGCACGGCGTACTCCACCGCCAGCGCCAGCCAGGGACGGGTGAAGTCGTCGGCCCACGGACGCAGGGTCTCGTCGCTGGCGACGAGGTGGCGAAAGCGCGTCGAGCGCCACCCGGGGGTGCGCAGCCATGGCGAGGTGAGCAACTCGTGCACCGCCGGCAGCGCCACCTGCACCCGGATGCCGTCGACGTCGAGGGCGAAGCCGAGGGCGGCCGACTCACCGCTGCGGGCGCGGTAGGAGACGGCCGTGCTGGTGCTCGCGCCCGCACGGGTCGAGCGCAGGCGAGCGGTGGAGCCGGGGCTGAAGCGACGCACCTCCAGCGGCCGGCGCGCGGCGTGGGTGTGGAAGGTGATCGAGCGCACGTGCCGCGACCACGGTGACGGCACGGGCGCGGCGGCGCTGGTGCTGCCTGCCTCGGGCCTCGCGCCGGTGTGGGATTCCGTGCCGATCTCCGTGCCGAGGCCGATCCGGCCGTCGTCGTGGCCATCGTCGGTGGTGAGGATCTGAGTGAACCAGCGCGGGCGAGCGTTGGAGGACTCGGCCACCTCGCGCGGCGGTCGAGCCAACCGGATGGTATGGGGCCGCACCACCAGGCGGGACTGCCCGGAGGCGTCATCGGTCCAGGTGCCCAGCACGCTGCCGTCGGTGACGAAGTCCGACAGCGCCAAGTCCACCTGCTCCTGTCCGAGCGGGATGGGCACCCAGGTGGTGTGCGCACCCGAGCGCACCGCGAACCGCTTGCTGACGCGTCCTGGTGCGCTCTCGGTGAGCGCCTGCAGGATCGGCAGCGCCGGCTCGACGTTCTCGCCGTGTCCGGGCGGCAACTCCAGGCGCACGTCGGGCAGGTTCAGTTCCGCGAAGAGCGCGGCGGGCACGAACTCGACCGCGAACGCGCGCGCGGCGCCGACCGGGTCGGTACCCACCGGCTGCCAGCGGGTGCGCACCCGGCGCAGCAAGGTGGGCACCACCGCGGTCAGCAGCGCGCGCGGGGGGTCCCACAGCAACGCCTGCGCGTCCTCGGCGTCCACGCGCAGCGCCCAGCGCAGGAACTGCGCCAAGTCCTCTTGGGTGGCGGCATCCTCCAGCAAGGCCTGCAGCAGGTCGCCGACCCGCTGGTACGTGCTGGCGTCCTCCGTGGACGCGGCGGTCAGCAACCGTCCGGCGTCGGTGCGCAACTGCAGGCGGCGAGCGAGCCAGTCCTTGAGCACCCACGTGGCCTGCATGCGTTGGATGTAGCGGTTGGCTACCGGCAGGGTGCGCGGGGACAGTTCCGGCTCGAACAGGCGGTCGTAGGCCTGGTAGGTCAGCCGGTCGCGGCCGAAGTCGCTGAGCACGACGGCGGTCAGCGGGCGCACCTCGCGGGTGCGCCCGGCGCGTCCGCGCCGCTGCAGGAACTGCGCCGCCTCGCGCGGGGACTTGTGCTGCAGGACCAAGCCCACTCGCGGGTCGTTGAACCCAACATCCAGCGAGGCGGTGGCCACCACCAGGTCCGCGGCAGCGGCGACTCCCGGGTCCTGCGAGGACGTTTTGCTGATCTTCAACGCGCGCGCTGGGCTGGTGCCGGGCAACGGGTGCCCGATGCGCTCGGGCAGCGCCCACACCTGCCCGTCGGCGTCGCGGCGCGTCGCCGCCAGCAGGCGCGTCGAGCGCAGGTTGGCCAACACCTTGAACGCGCCGCTGCGCCGGCGGGCCATCCACCCCTCGCCCTCGGCGTCGCGCAGGTCGTGGAAGAGGCGGTTGGTCACGTCGAGGTCGTCGGTGAACAAGAAGCCCTTGCTGCCGTACAGCGACGGCGCGTGCGGTCCTGGCCCGCGGCGTTCGGACGGGTCCAGCAGGCGCCCGAAGAGCATGGCCGTCTGGATGGTGGTCGAAAGCAGGCTGACGCCGGAGGTGGGGTCCCCGCGCAGCGCGACCTGGTACTGCCGGCCCTCTTCGACCATGTCCTCCTCGGCCGGCTCGATCAAGGTGACGTCGGCCTCGGGCACGCCGACCAGTTGCGCCATGAACGCCTCGGCCTGGCGCAAGGTGGCGCTGAGGCCGACGACGGTGACCGCCGACCCCACAGCGTGGCGCCAGCGCCGTAGCAGCAACGCGACGTGGGCGCCGTGCACACCCTCATAGGTGTGCACCTCATCGAGCAGCAGCAGTCGCGGGCGACTCCCGCGCGGCGCGAAACCGAACAGCTTGCCCAACCACGGGTCGGCTGAGGATCGGTTGAGCATCTCGGTGGTGGTGAACAGTAGGTCCGGCGCTGCCGCGCTCAGCGCGGCGCGGGTCAGAGGCAGCACGTCGCCGTCGATGCTGCGGTTGCACCCGGCGCACGTGAGCACCTCGCGCGCCGGGGTGGCAGTGCGGTCGGCATCGCGCCAGATCAGGTCGCCGCTGCAGTGCGGGCAGGCCGCGTACGGACAGCGCCGGCCCTGCCCCACCGGGCGCCAGGACTCCTGCAGCCAGGCCGCGGTGCCTACCTGCGCGGCGTTGCCGGGGGTGTCGCCGTACAGGGCGCCGACGCGCAGTGGGCGCATTCCGCGCTGACGCAGTTGCGCGTTGATGGCCAGCACGCTGTCCAGGGCTTCGCTGACCTGGTCCTTGAGCAGTTCGGTGCGCGGGTAGATCGCCAGTGCCTGCACCGTGCTGGCTGATACCTTGCTGCTTCGCCCCGAGCGGTGCGGTGACGTGCTGGTCGGCGACGTTCTGGCTTGCAGTCGCTCGGCCATCCACGTGAACGCCGGCAGGTAGAAGGCGCGAGTCTTGCCGCTGCCGGTGCCGGCGGCGACGATAACCGCCTTGGTCGTCTCGGCCGCCAAGGCGGCATGGATGGCGCTGGTCGCTTGCACCTGGAAACGGGCCAGGAACTGATCGGCGGGCAGGTAGGCGGCCAGGACCGCCCGCGCACCCTGCCCGAGCGCCCCCAAGTCGCTCAGACTCTGCTCCACGTCACTGCGCGGACAGTCGCGCCTCGGGTAGCGCCGTGTGGCGGCGTGCACCCGGAAATCGGCGACCAGGCGTCGCCCCGCCAGCCACCACTGGCCTTCGCCGGCGCCGAGCAACTGGCGCAGGTTCACCGCTAGGCGCAGGCCCTCGGCCAACCGCGAGCGCCAGCGCCCCGGGGCGACTTGCAGCACCAGCGCCTGCTCGGCCAGCTCATGCAGCAGGTTCTCAGCATCTAGTTCCTCGGCATCGACGTCGGCGTGCCGGTCCTGCTGGGCGACGGCCTGCAGGGCCTGCAGCACCTCCTGCTCGCTGAGGGCTGCGTCGACGTAGCCCCAGCTCAGGAGTGGTAGTTCGAGATCCTCCAGGGCGCTCAGCGCCGCGCCCAGCACGGCCGGGCTGATCGGTGAGCTCACGAGGTGCTCCAGCGCACGCGCAGCTCACGGTCCAGCCCGCGCTGCTTGAGCTCGTGCAGGTCCTCAGCGGTCAGTTCGCTCAGCGGCAGGCCCATCTCTCGCGCCCGGCGCAGCACCCCGCTCAGGTGCGCGGGCATCTCACGCACGTGCTCCTCCTCGAGTCGACGGCTGACCTGCGCAAGGGCGTCGTCGAAGCGGCGGATGTCCTGCACCGTGGCGGGCAGGGCCTGCTCGGCGGCCCGCACGTCCTGACGTAGGCGCGCTAGAGCGGTGTAGGCCGCCGGCCGCACCGCGTCGATGGAGTCCAGACCGGCCGCTGAGGTGCGCGAGGCGGTGTAGCGGGCCCACGCGCTGCTGCAAGTGGCTTCGACGCTGGAGGTCAAGGACTGCAGCGCGCGCCGCAGCGCCAAGAAGTGCTCATCGGGTGGGGAGGCGTCGAACTGCAGTGCGGCACGCACGCCTTGCACGGCGGTGGCGACGCCGCCCGGATCGGGGGCACCGGCTAGGGGGACTTGCCCGTCACGCAGCACCTGCCAGCGCCGCGCGGCCTGTTGCAGCCCTTCGAGCGCTCGGCGCAACTCCTCGGTGCGCTCGCGCAGCCGCTTGGCGTCTTGCACGGCGCGTTGGTGCACCTGCACGCGCTGAGCGCTCTGGCTCAAGGCGCGGGCACGTTGCACGAGGGTCTCAGGCATCGGAGTCCTCCCAACGGGCGACGGCGACTTCCAAGACGTCGAGCAGATCGGTCAGGTCGTTCAGCGGACTGGCCGGCTGCGCCTCCAGTTGTCGCTGGAGGCGCAGCGTCGTGCTCTGCAGCAGCGCGTCGAAGGTGGTGAGGAGCTCCTGCATCAGTTGAGCGCTGCGGCCTCGGTCCACGCTGGCCTGGGCGAACCGGCGCGACCACGACGCCGCAGCGGCACCGGCGCTGTCGTCGTGACCACCACCGCTGGTGCCGCAGGCCGCCAGCGAGCCAGTAGCGCCTGGCTGCGCCTCACCGAACCCTTCGTCACTGCCGGCGTCGCTGCCCTCCTCGCTGCCACCGTCGATGACGTCGTCGCTGCCGCCGTCGGCGCCGGTGCGCACGTCGGAGAAGGACTTCCACGGCAAGTTCCGTGCTCGCGCCAGGTCGGATTTGACCTGATCGGCGCCCACGCTCAGCGCGCCGGCGCTGCGAGCGGCGTTCAGCGCCTCTTCCAGCGCGGTGACCAGTTCACCGGCGTCGCTGTCGCCGATGAGTTCGTCAATCCGGTCAGCGAGGCGCTGGGCGGTGCGCCACTGGTCCTCCACAGCTTTTTCCAGCGACGTGTTCAAGGAGCGGTGGGGGCGCTCGATCCACTCGGGCAACTGCGGGTACGTGCTCGTCCGCCACTGCCGGCGCACGTGCTGCACCAAGGGCAGCAGTCGTGCCGCGTCGACGACTTGCTCGCCACCCGTTCCCTGCGCAGCACCGACGATGCTGCGCAGTTGCGCGACCACGGGACCGCGAACTGCGGCGTGCTGGCGCGCCAGTTTGGTGTAACTGGCAGCGCGCGTCTGCTCGTCGTCGAAGATCGGTCGTTGCGGGTCGTCCTTGCCCGCTCCGAAGTCGAACAAGCAGGCCAGCAGTGCCGCGCTGTCACGACTGCGGGAGCCGGTCAGGTTCAGCAGGCGGGCACCGATCAGACTGATCTCCACGGCTGCGCGCAAAGTGGCGGGATCGTCCACGCCGAGGTCGTGCTGGACGGCCTTCACCATCGCCTCGCCCCAACCGCTCAGTCGTCGCGCGAAGCGCCGTTGCTGCTGCGGGCCATCAGTGAAGTCCCAGGATCCGTGCGCCTGTCGGCGCAGCAGGGCCTTGATCATGGTCGCGTTGGCGGGGGTGCGGCGCAGGACGACGACGGCCGGGTTGGAGGATGCGACCGCAGCGTCGAAGTCGCGGTCGCCGCGGGCGCCTTCGATGACCACACCCGTGGGACGACCCGGGAAGAGCCTCTTGCGCACGTCCACACCGGGGGTGCTCAAGCCGTGGTCGTCCCACTGCACGTGGGCGACGATCGCATCGCGGATCAACTGTCGGACGTCTCGCGCCACCTCTTGCGGCAAGGGTCGCCCGCGGTGCCAGGCCTCGACGTCCTCGAGTCGGCTGTCTGTGCTGTGCGGACGCTGCCCGCCCTGATCGGCGCGCGAGTGCTCGTCGGGACGGCGTGGCGCTACGACGGGCGCCGGCGCGTGAGCGCTCGCCCCGGCGAGCACGTCATCGGACAGGGGAGGCAATCGGAAGGCTTCGTGGATGCCGGCTGCCAAGTTCTCGACGGTGGCCTCACCCCAGAACTCCAGCAGAGGCACCCGTCGTTCGTGCTCGCCGTCACGCTCGCTGAGGTAGTCGACTTGCTCGGCACTCAACACCGACCGCCCCTCGACGGGGAAGTCGCTGCGGAACCGCGGCGAGGGGAAGGTTCCATCACGCAGCGCGACGTCGTAGTTGTCCAACACGTGGCGCACGACGTGTCCGAGCACGCGCCGCGGGTTGAACTGCGGGTTCTCCCGGGGCATGGAGCGTTGCACGGCCTTCACCAGCGCTGTCGCGTTGTACGGGTACAAGCCGAAGTGGTCGCTCGTGGCACCGAAGGCAGCGTGGCAGGTGGCGCGGAACCGGCAGGTCAGGCACGCGTTGGGCGCGGCGTCGTCCGCCGACGCACCGACGGCCTTGCGGTGCTCGGCCAAGCGCTGCTGGCCCAGGCGAGCGGCGTTGAGGTAGCGGCCCACGAAGTCGACGAGGTACTGCTGGTCGACCGCGGTCGCCGCGTCGCCAACGCCGTCGCTAACGGCGACGTCGAGGCGGTAGGAGTGCGAGACGCTCGCACTGGCACGTGTCCTGAACGTTTCTGGGATGCTGTCACGGTAGTAACCGGGGGTGACGGCCAGCAGGGTACGGATGGTGGCCAACTCCTGGCGTCCTTCGCGAACACCGGCTTCGCTGATGGCATCGAGCAGGTCGCCTTGCACCCCTTGGATGACCGCGAGATCCTCGACCAGCAGGACGATCTCCTGCCCGCGGGAGTGCAACTCCCGCCGGATATCGACCATCGCCTGCTGCAGCCTGCCCGAACCCAGGTCGACCATGCGCAAGACGGCCTTGTCGAGGTTGTCGTTGAGCAGTTGCGCGGCGAGGTCGAACAGTGTCGTCGCCTCGTCCAACTGCGTGTGCAACTGCGTGTGGATCTTGCGGGCGACGGCGCTCATCTCGGCAGTGGCCAGGTCCTCCGGGCGAAGGTCGTCGGCGTTGAAGCCGAAGGGGCGCTCGCCTTCATCACGTCCGCGACCTCGCTGCACCTCGGCGGCCAAGCGCGTGAGGACGCCGCCGTCCTTGAGCAGGTGCTTGCTGAACTCTGCATCGGTCAGCAGGTTCGACAGGCCTCGCTCGCTGGTGAGCATGCGGATGAAGCCGCGGCGCAACCGGTCGGGTTCTTCGACCGTGTGGAACTTCAGGGCGACGCTGAGGTGCGCGAGCAGTTCGTAAGGCAGCCGCTCACGGTCGAACTGACCGCTGGAACGGGAGACGCGGGAGCGGATGTCGTCGAACTGCTCACCGGGCACGTCCATCAGCAACCTGTGCACCACGTTGGACAGGTTGGTGTCGGTCTTGGGCAGGTAGATCACGCGCCGGCGAGGCGTTTCGGGCAGGTGTTCGCGGATCCAGCGCACGAGGTGCGACTTGCCGGTGCCGGACTCACCCAGGATGGGCATCAAGACCACGCCGCCGACGGGAGCGCGGTTGGTGAAGTCCGTCAAGACGTCGTTCTCATCGACCGCTGTCGCGGTCTCGGGCGCTTCCCACGGCGAGCGCAGAATGCGCAAGGGTCGGTGGGTCGCCAAGAAGACATCCGGGTCGGCGTGCACAGCTTCTGTGCTGACGGTCTCGGCGACGAACTGGCGGTTCCAGCAGACGTAGCCGGCGAAGTCACTCACGCTTCACGCTCCTGGATGCGGACATGACTGAAGGAGAAGATGCGCTCGGCGTCGGAGAGGTTGACCTTCGCGGCGTCGGAAAGGCTGTCCAACTCCACCAAGCCGTCCTCCGCGCAGCGGAGGATCGCGTGGCTGAGAGCCCGGTCGACGGCGCCGGCGACGGCGCGACGATCGGGCACGTTCCAGTGCGGGCGCATCTGCACGGCCAGGCGCCCGCCATCGACGACGGGAAGGCACTCACGCACCAGGGTGAGGAAGTCCTGCGCCCGCACGACACCGGGCGCGGCGCGTGAGGTGAGGATCCGCTTGAGGGCACGGGTGATATCCGGAACGAGGCGCGCGGGCGCGCCCTCACCCACGCTCTCCTGTTCGGCGAAGCCCAGGACCAGCGCCCAGCGGGTGAAGGACTGCCAGGGGTTGGTGTTGCCGATGGGGAAGGAGGTGAAGTCCGCGCCCAAGTCGTGACCGAGGAGCTCTTGGACCTTGCTCCACTCGATGGGCGCGGCGTGCGGATCTTGAGCGCACCACCACGTCAGTGCGGTCAGCAGGTCGCGCTGCGCGGCGCTTTCCAGGTCGTGCGGGGCCTGGAGCACGGCGCGCTGCAGCAGCAGGGTGTAGAAGGTGAGCACGTCGGGCACCGCAGGGCTGTCCGGGTGCCGGCTCAGCGCCTCGCCCTGGGTGTGCTCCTCGACGCGCACCAGGTCCAGATCGCGCAGCGCCTTCAGGCAGGCGTCGAAGGTGCTGGTGCCGCCTTGGCGCAGCGGCAGGGTGCTCGGCTGCACCAGTGCTCGCAGGTCGTCCCGCGGCACCGGGCGCCGCCGGTGCAGCAGGACCTGGTCGATGAGGAACATGCCCTTGGGCAGGACGTTGGGCGGTTGCAGCAGGGGCATTACAGGTCCTCGAGGAGGCGGGAGTCGCTGATGCAGGGGCCGTGCAGATCGCGCCAAGGGCTGTGGGGGCGTTCGGGAGCCCTCATCGCGGTGGGCGCGAGCAGGATGGTGTAGGGGTAGCAGTCGCTCCACTCCTCCAGGGCCGGGCCGCAGGCGCGCTCGAACGCTGTGACGATCGCGGTGGCCACCGGCGGGTGCCACACGTTCGGCTCATCCGTGCTGCGCAGCAGGGCCGTCGTGCCGGCGCTTCGCTGCAGGCCCTGCCACGAGCATGCGTCCAAGGTGCCCTCGACGTCGACGACGTGGTGCACACCGGCGACGATCAGCCGGTCCAGCACACGCACCGCGGCGCGCCGGTAGGTGGCGGCGTCGGCGGTGTCCAGGAGCACGCTCAACCGCCCTGCAGGCATCAGGTGGCGCACCGGCGGCGCCACGGCAGCACCGGCGCAGGAGGTGGCGCTGTTCCAGGAGGCGACGGGCGGCAGGGGCGCGGCCGCGTGGCGCGGGGGGCGCTGGGCACGCCGGCACCACGGGCAACCCCGGCAGGCGGCCGGCACCTGCGAGGCACCCCAAGAGGCACTGAAGCTGTAGTGCTCGTGCAGGATCGAGCCCAGGCAGCGGGGCAGATCGGTCAGGAGGTGCAACTGCTGCAGGCTGTGGCGGGCGGCCTCCAGGGTGCGCTGGCGCTCGACCTCGTACTGGCTCCAGTCGATCTCACCGGTGGTCTCGATGAGCAGGTGCCGGCCGGGCTCTGCCGCACCTGGCTCGTGCGCGCGTTCGTGCTGCTCAGCGGCGAGCAGGCGCAGTGCGCCGGTGCGGGCCAGCAGGGTGAGCAGGCGCAGGTTCCACAGGCGGTTCTTCGGGCCAGATTCGCTGACGTTGACCGGGCGCGCGTCGAGGTCGACGCGCAGTCGGTCGTCCTGGCTGCTCCAGTGCGCGCGCAGCGCCTCCCAGCGCCGCTTCGCGGTGTCGACGCGCAGCATGTGGGGATCGGCCAGATCCTTGGCCAGGCCTCGATCGTCGGCCGCGGGCAGGTAGAAGCTGAGCGAGGGCGCGCCGTCGCGCCCACCGCGGCCGACCTCCTGGTAGAAGCGGTCCAGCGACTCCGGCACGCAGGCGTGGATGACGCTGCGCACGTCGGGCATGTCGACGCCGAGGCCGAAGGCGGAGGTGGCCACCACCACGTCCACGAGCGAGGCGTGATCGTCCGCCGGGGAAGTGTGAGCCCCGCTCGTGCCGGTGCTGCGCCACTGGCGCACCACGGCTTGGCGCTGGGCGGCGCTGCTGCGCCCGCTGACCGCGGCGTGCCGGCCGAAGCCCCAGCCGTCCATGGCCGCGCGCACCTGCTCGACCTGCTCAGGGGTGGAGACGTAGACGACCGCCGGGCGAGGGGCGTGCCACAGGACCTCTTGCAGCGCCTGCAGTCGTGTAGTCGTGTCGGGCCAGTGCGTCACGAAGTACTCCGGCTCCTGCCGCAGGCTGGCGCTGCTGAGGACGCGGAAGTCGCCGCGGGCGCCGAACAGCGCGTGCAGCGTCTGCGCGGTGGCGGCCGCCAAGGTACCGGTCATCAAGACCGTGACCGGGCGCACGTCAGGCGCGCTGCGGCGCACGAGGTCGTCGTGCAGGCCGACCATGGCTTGGAAGTCGGGGCGGAAGTCCGTGCCCCACTGGTGCACCATGTGCGCTTCATCGACGAAGAGGTAGCGCAGGTGCCCGGCGTCGGCGGCAGAGCGCAAGGCGGGCGCCAGGCCGGTGCTGAAGGCTTCCGGTGAGGTGTACAGGATGCGCTGCTCGCCGCTGCGCACCGCTTCGCGCAGGGCGCGCTTGTCCTCCTCGGTCATCTCCCCCAGGTAGGCGTAGCGCCCGGAGGGCGAGGGGCGGTGCCCGCGTTCGTCGATGAGAGCCTGCACGCGCCGTTCCTGGTCCAGCGCCAGGACCACCGTGGGCACGATGACCACGCTGACGCCCACGTGCTGTGAGGCCAGCAGGGCCGGGCCCAGCGCCAGGGACGTCTTGCCGGTGCCGGTAGGCAGGTTCAGCAGCAGGGTGGCGCCGGCGGGTGCGGTGACCACCGAGCGCGCCGCCTGCTGCTGCCCGGGCGTCTGGTACGTCTCGTAGCCGATCATCGCCTGCCAGAACGGGTCGGCGGCGACGTCCTGCTCGCTGCGGCGCTGGCTGGAGTCACGCTCGAGGTAGACCTCGCGCAGCGGGTCTCCGCGCAGGTCGGCGGTCTCGTCGCCCGGCACCGTCCACGCCCGCCGGCGCAGCCACCAGCGCCCGTCCTGCAGCGGCGTGACTTCGATGCCGGCGCGGGCCAGCACGTCGTGCGGGGGTACGGGCGCTCGGGCGGGCACCGGCAAGCCGGTGCCCTCTCCCCCGCGGCTGTCCTCCCAGCCCAGCACGTGGCGCACCAGCACGGCGATGTCGGCCGCGCTGGCGCCGGGCTGGCAGAGCGCGTCGTGCAGGCGTCGGTGCGGCGCCGGCAGGTCGGTGCGGCACTGCGCCTCGACAGCTCCAGCCAGCGCGGCCTGCACGCACCGCAGGGCGTCGTCGTGCTCAACGTGCATGGGCCGCGGGCACCTCCACCGGCAGGCGCCGGCCGCTGAGCACGACGCAACTGACGGCGAGCAGACGCGCGCGCGGATGTTGGCAGGCGCGCAGCAACGCCTGCGACAACTGCTCGGTCAAGGCGCCCGAGCGGTGCTCCAGACCAGCGCGACCGCGGGCCTGCAAGGTCGCCAACTCATCGCGCATGTCCGCCGACGCTCGTGCGGCCGCCCGTTCGATCAAGGCGTCCACATCGCGCTCAACGCGCAGGCGCGCGGGCGCCTGCACGTGCGCACGCCGTACCGCCGTGGCGAAGGCACGCTGGCCGCCGAACAGGTCATGCAGGGCCGGCAGTCGCGAGGCGTTGAGGTTGACGTCTCCGTGCCGTGGGTCGTAACGGCGCTGCAAGGTGGTCTGGACCGCCGCCTCGGGTGGTTGGTGGCTGAAGGCCTCCAGCCAGACGCGGTGCATAAAGGGCGCCAACCAGCCGTCCAGGCGCCGGCGCAAGGCACGACGGGCCTCCGCGGAGCCGGCGGCCCGCTCACCGGTAGAGGCCTCGACGGCCGCGTGAGGCGACATCGTGGAAGACGACAGGACAGGCGAGGCGGGAGACGGCGCGCCCGGCGGACCCCCGTGGCTACCGAAGCCCGAATCCTCGATGCTGTCCAGGTCGCCTTCGACGAGGTAGTCGAAGGCGAGGTAGACCTGCTCCTCGGCCAGGCGCGGATGCACCCGCCACCAGGCGCTGGCCTGTCCACGGTCGTCCTCGTGCACCCATGCGGCGAGGGTATCGACAAGGGGTGAGCCGTAGCGCAGGACGCGGTGTCCGCGTCGACGCAGTGCGGCGGTGCGATTGAACGAGCCGGGGGTGTCCCAACTGCCGGGAGCGGCTGTGAGCACCTGCAACTCGGGCACCAGGATGCGCGGACCGGGCCGGAAGGTGCGGGTGCTTCGGTCCGTGGCGGGCACCGACTGCAACTGCAGGCTCCCCTCGGCGCGGAAGGCCAGGTCCTCGACGACGCGCTCGAAGCCCTGCCAGGAGGTCTCGATGCCGTCGATCGACTCGAAGATCTCTCGGTGCCCGCGAGCGGTGTGGAAGGAGGCCTCCAACTCGTCCTCGGCAGCGATCTCCTTTGCGCGCTCCGTCAGGGTGCTGCGGACGTCGTCGATGTGCTCCAGCAACCCGTCCGCGCCGTGCAGCAGGCTCGTGCGCGCGACCTGCGGCGCCAGGGACTCGATGGCGTACTGCAGGCTGCTCAGCGATCCGCGCCAGAGTTCGAACCCGTCGCGCAGCACCTCGAACCAGGCGCGGTACAGAGAGTCCATCGCCTGCGGCAGCATCACGTGGTGGACTGCCGGTCCTTGCTCACCGTAGCGATCCACCCGGCCGATGCGCTGCTCGAGGCGGTTGACCGAGGTGGGCAAGTCCAGGTGCACCAGGGCGTCGGCCGCCTGCAGGTTGCGGCCCTCCTCCGCGCTGGCGTCGCAGACGAGCACGCGGGCCTGCCCTGAGACCCACTGCCCCAAGGCCGCTTCACGGGCCTCGGCGGGCTCAGTGCTCAGGTGGGTGCTGACCTCTGCTCCGGCCAGGTTGTGGCGCAGCGCCTCGGCCAGTGCCGCTCCCAGGTGAGGAGACTCGCCGAAGACGACCACCTTGCGGTGGCGCGCACACACCGGACGCAGCAGGCGGGCCAGGTGCGCCGCGTGCTCGGCGTACTGCGCGCTGGGTGTGCCGGGGGTGCTGGACAGTCGCTGCAGCAGACGGTGGTCGGCCGGCAGCACCGGCGCCGCCGCCATGGCTTGAGCCTCCTCGAGCGTGGGTTGCGGCGGCCGCGTCGAGGTGCCTGCCGGCGCGCGCCCACTGCTACGGCGTGGTGCTGCGCCGACTGGAGAGGACCGCCCCGATCCGCTCAAGCGAGCTTGCAGCAGGTGGCGCAGTCGCTGAGGATCGCGCAGGTTCGTCAGCAGCAGGTCGTGCACCCGCGCGTACGCGGCCACCTCCGGTGCTGCGCCTTCGGAGGCCTGCTCGCCGCTGAGGACGTCGAAGGCCGTGTTCCCGTCGCCGGTGCTCCTGTAGCCGACGAGGTGCTCGCTCACGTCCACGCGCCACTCCTCCAGCGCGGACTCCGCCTCGTCAACGACGGGGTCCGCCACCGCCAGCACGTGCGGCGCACCGCGCCCGGTGACTTCGAACTCCGGACTGTCTGGACCGCACGTCGCGCCGGTCAGCACCCGTGCACGCCGGTGCCGGATGACTCGGCGGTGCAAGCGGTAGGTCTCGTTGACGTAACGGCGAAGGTCCTCGATACGTTCGGGCAGGCCCGGCGACTCGTCCCACGCCGCGTCTTCCACCTGCTCCACCAGGCCCGCCAGGCGCTCATCGTCCGCGAACGCCTCGCGCACCGCCGCCAAGTGCAGCGGTACCGTCTCGGGGAAGTCCGGGTCCAGCGCGTAGAAGGCTTGCGCGATCCGGTGCCGAGCGCGCACCCGAGCGGTGAACCCCTCGACATCGGCGACGTCATAGATCTCCGGGTCCAGCAGGTTCAGCAACTGCAGGAAGGCGCCCTCGTTGTTCAGCGCTGGCGTTGCCGAGAGCAGCAACAGCCGAGGCGCGCCGTGACAGAGCGCACGAAGCGACCGCAGGTGCTCAGGTGAGCCCGTGCTGCACACCAGGCGGTGGGCCTCGTCGACGATGAGCAGGCCTGGTGCGGTGATCCCGGACCAGCGCTCCGGCGCCTCGTGCGACACGATCCTCAGTGCAGCATGGGGGAAGTCGTCGATGAAGAAGCGCTGACGCAACTCCTCTTGCCACTGCCGGCGCAACGCATCGGGCGCCAGGACCATGGCCGCGCCTTCAGGCTCGCTGAGCAGGTACTGCCGCAGCAGCATGCCGGCCTCGATGGTCTTGCCCAACCCCACCTCATCGGCCAACAGGTAGCGCTGGATGGGGTCGTGCAGCACTTGCAGCACGGTCTCGAGCTGGTGCGGGTACAACTCCACGGCGCTGGACAAGACGGCTGGCACACTCGAGGTGGCCGCACGCTGCGCGACGACGCCAGAGAGGAAGGGCAGTCTGGTCGCCGCGAAGTGCGGGCTCTCGTTCGCGCCGGCCAGCAGGACCTCCAGGGGGTCGGCGACCGGCTGCGACCAGCGCACCTGCAGATGTTCGGCACCCATCAGCAGGTCGTAGGGCTCATTGGGTGGACGCACCGCGTAGCCGCTGACCGGATCGCCGCCGACCACCCGCCCGGCGCGCCAGTGCCCCTCCTGCTCCCAGTACACCCGGGTCTGCTTCGGCAGGGCGCCCCGCACGACCTCGCCCAGCCGGTAGCGGGCGGTGTGCGCGCGAGGGCGCGCCGGGGACTCGAAGAAGTCGACGTCCACGCCGTCCTCATCGAGGCGAGCGATCCGGCCCCACCCGAAGGGCTCCTTGCACCACACGTGCTGGCCCACGTGCATGGCCCGTCCCCTCACGCCGGGCACCGGTTCGCGCGGAGCGGACGCGGCACGCGTCTCACCTCACCGCACCGCACGACTGCTTGACCCGCCGCCGTCGAGCGGTCGACCGCCCACCGTCGATGCCGAGCACGGCAGCGTTGCCCGCCTCGGCGATCCTCCACTCACCAAACGCCTCCACGCGCCAGCTCCGCCGTTGCCCGCGACAACACGACGATGGGTCTCGACAGCCCCTGTACGCATCCTAGGCACTCACTGCTTGCCCTGGAGACTCAACGCGTCGATCGGTGGCGATGCACCCTTGGTGACCGATCAGAGCACCGGCACGGTGAGCCCACGACCCGCCCTCATGGTCGCTAGTCATCGGATATGCGGTGGGTGGCTCCGCTGACCCGTCCTTGCGGCTTCGGTGAGCCCGGGTGCGGTCGATGGTCGGCCACCACCATGAGTGCCGTGCTCAGGCTTGACCTTGTACGACAGTGCGGGGTCGATGCTGAGCGTGTGACACACCGAGCGACCACTCACGCGCACCGCCGCACGGTGCGCGCCTCCACCGTCACGGCGGTCAGCTCCCCTGCCCACCGCAGGAGCCGACACACTCTGACCTGGCGCCGGCGCAGCGGACGACCACATAGGCCGCTGCGTGGTTGACTGCGGGGTCAGGTGGACCTGGCCGCGGTGGTGCTGGCCGTCGCGGCGGACGCGGTCCGGGCCCACACCAGCGGCTCGCCCCGGACTGGCCGCCGCCGTCTGGCCGGGCAGGCCCCCTCCCCTGGCCACGAGGCCGCCGCTGAGCACCCGGCGATCGGTACCCAGCAGCAACACGGAAGCGCCGATGTCCGCCACGCCGTCCTCATCCCTGCTGAGCACCGCACGATCTCCGCTGAGCATCGCACGCAGGCGCCGGGCTAGGGTGGTGCGCATGGGCATGCGGTACCCGAAGGTTCCGCCATAGCACAGCAGCAGCAAGTACAGCCGGAAGGAGGAGTCCAGGATGGGGGCGCCGATGACCCACTCCGGCACCAGGGCAAAGCGGGGTTCCTCGACGAAGAGCGAGACGTCGTCCCCCAGGCCGGTCTAGTCGACGGCCGGGACGTGATCGAGGAGTCGGCGGGACGGGCGCCGGCTCGTCGGCGGGCGCGAGGACAGGTGGGCGGGTGCTCACACCGCGCTAACGGATGCGCCGGCACCGGCCGGTCCAGCAAGACTAGGCGGCACCGGCGGGAAGAGAAGCTGCAGGTCAGAGGCTCAAGCGGCCTCAGTCGGCACTGCCCGGACGACAGCCGAGTTGCCTTTTAATCCGCGGGTTCAGGGTTCGAGCCCCTGGGGGCCCACCCGCTCGACCTGCGGTTCCACCGCCGGTGGCTTCCGCCGACGCCCGTGGGCACTCACGCCTTCGTGAGCACGGTCCGCGCGGGGCATGCTGCGCCCACGGGGCGCTCGTCCCGGGTCGACCCGTGCGACGCCCTCGTCAAGGGCGTGAGAGCGGGGGGGGGGGGGGGGGGGGGGGGGGGGGGGGGGGGGGGGGGGGGGGGGGGGGGGGGGGGGGGGGGGGGGGGGGGGGGGGGGGGGGGGGGGGTGGGGG
>NZ_JBJLSG010000029.1:0-46487 GCF_050871925.1 Kineococcus gurbantunggutensis | reverse complement strand
CGCCCCCCCCCGCGCGCGCGCCGGCCGCCGCCCCCCCACCCACCCCCACGCCCCCGCCGCCGCCGCCCCCCCCCCCCCCCCCCCCCCCCCCCCCTCCGCCCGCGTGGCGCGGGCCGAGCGCGAGGGCTACCGCCGCCTGGGTGAACTGGTCGGCGCGGCGCGCTGAGGACGCGCTCGCGGGGAACGCGCCGGGCCCGTCGCTCGTAGGATCCTGACGTGACCTCCCTCGTCGGCACCGTCCAGTACGGCGTGCTCCTCGTGATCGCCGTCGCGGCGTTCGCCTTCGCCGCCTTCGCGCTGGTCGACGCGCTGCGCCGCCCGGGCGCGGCGTTCACGGCGGCGGGCAAGCGCACCAAGACCTTCTGGGTGGCGATCCTGGCCGTGGCCACGGCGATCGGCTTCGTCTCCCTGCCGCCCATCTCGGCCGCCGGGATGCCCGGGCTGCTGGGCATCGTCTCCGTGGTCGCGGCCGCCGTGTACATGGCGGACGTGCGCCCGGCGGTGCGCCAGTACGGCGGGCGCCGCGGCCCGCGCCGCGACGACCGCGGCCAGGGCCCCTACGGCCCCTGGTGACGCCCGCCGGGACCCGCCCCCGGTGAGGACGGGCGCGCCGCGAGCAGGGCGCGCGCGCCGCCCACCGCGCAGCGCAGCAGCGCCGAGCCCACCACCAGCAGCCCCGCCACGGCCACCAGGTCCGCCTCGGTGAAGCCGCGCCCGGGCGCCCACGCGTGCAGGACCCGCCCCTCCACGGGGGAGTTCACCCGCGTCCACACCGCGCACAGCAGGCCGGTGACCACGGCCACGTCCCAGCGCGGGCGCAGCAGGCAGCCCAGCGCGCCGACGCCCAGCGCCAGCAGCGTCAGGGGGATCACCACCGGGACGTCGAGCACCGCCCGATCGTAGACGCGCAACCGTGACGCCACGTCAGGTCCACCGGACCCGCCCCGGCCGTTCACCCGGACCGCCCATCCGCCGGGCCGGTGCGGCGGTGCGGGAGGCTGGCCCCGTGAGAGCCGTCGTGCAGCGCGTCAGCCGGGCCCGGGTCACCGTCGAGGGCGAGGAGGTCGGCGCGCTCGACGGCCCCGGCCTGCTCGTCCTGCTCGGCGTCACCCACGGCGACGGCCCGGAGCAGGTCGAGCGCACCGCCCGCAAGGTCGCCGAGCTGCGGGTGCTGCGCGGGGAGCGCTCGGTCCTGGAGGCCGGCGCCGGCGTGCTGCTCGTCAGCCAGTTCACCCTCTACGGCGACACCCGCAGGGGCCGGCGGCCCACCTGGGCCGCCGCCGCGCCCGGCCCGGTCGCCGAGCCCCTCGTCGACGCCGTGGCCACCGCCCTGCGCGAGCGCGGGGTGCGCGTGGCCACCGGCCGCTTCGGCGCCGACATGGCCGTCGAGCTCGTCAACGACGGGCCGGTGACGCTGCTGCTGGAGGCGTGAGCACCCCCCGCGAGCTGGCCCGCACCACCAGCTCGCGCGCCGCCAGCCGCAGCGGCGCCGGCGCCCGGCCCGCCAGCAGGTCCAGCAGCAGCCGCGCCGTGTCCGCCCCGTCGGCCACCACGTCCCGGCGCAGCGCCGTGATCGCCGGGTGCGCCAGGCGGCACAGGATCGAGTCCTCCCCGGCCACGACGGCCAGCTCGCCGGGCACCGACACCCCCAGCGCGCCGCGCTCGGCGACCACCGTGGCGGCCATGACGTCGTTGTCGTAGACGACCGCGGTGGGCGGCGCCGGGCGCGCCAGCAGCGCCCGGGTGGCGTCCAGGCCGCCGCGGGCGGTGTAGTCGGCCTCGACGACCTCCTGCGCCGCCCCCAGCGCCGCGGTCGTCACCTCCCGCCAGGCCATGTCGCGCCGGCGCGTGTGGCGGAACTGCGAGGGGCCGCTGACGCGCGCCAGGCGCCGGTGGCCGCGCTCGAGCAGGTGCGCGACGACCTGCGCGAGCGGTTCGCGCTCGTCCTCCACCGACACCGCCAGCGCCCCGCCGCCGGCGTCCGGCAGCACCTCGTCCGCGCCCCCGCGCACCACGCTCGGCACGCCCAGCTCGGCCACCAGCGCCAGGCGCGGGTCGTCCACGAGCAGGTCGGTGAGCACCACGCCGTCCACGCGGCGCTCGGCCCACCAGCGGCGCAGCACGTCCACCGCGGTGCCCGCGTCGGGCACCACCGTCATCAGCAGCGAGACGGACTCCGTGGCCAGCACGCCCTCCATGCCGGCCACCAGGCGCATGTAGTACGGCTCCTCGCCCAGCAGCTCCACGTCGCGCGCCACGGCCAGCCCCACGGCGTGCGCGCGGGCGTGCGAGAGGGAGCGCGCGGCGGCGCTGGGCCGCCAGCCCAGCTCCCGGGCGACGGCCAGGACGCGCTCGCGCGTGGCCGCGGACACGCCCGGCAGGTCGTTCAGGGCGTAGGACACCGACGCCTTGGACACCCCCGCCACCCGGGCGATGTCGCGGATCGTGGGGCGCGGCCCGCCCGGCGACGGTCGGCTCACGGTCACCTCCGGCTGCCTCCGCGGGTGCCCGCTCAGCTGCCGGCCCCGTGCGCAGGATCATGCCCCACCGCGCGCGGGCGGGCGCGCGGCGCGACCGCCGCCCACGCCACGGTCAGCTCCCCGAGGCGCCAGCGCGCCGGCCCGTCGAGCACCGGCCAGTCCCGGCGCAGCGCCCGGCAGGTGGCCAGCCAGCGCTGCCGCGCCCCGAAGGTGCCCTCCGGGGCCGCCCGCGCCCAGGCGTCGTCCGCGGCGCGCAGCAGGTCGTGCACGCCCTCGCCGGGCACGTTGCGGTGGATGAGGGCCTTGGGCAGCCGCTCGGCGACGGCCGAGGGCTGCGCCAGCCCGCCCAGGCGCACCGAGAGCGTCAGCGACACCGGCCCGCCGGCCTCCAGCGCCACCCACGTGCTGCGCCGGCCCAGCTCGTCGCAGGTGCCCTCCACCACCAGCCCGCCCGGCGCCAGCCGCGAGCGCAGCAGCTCCCACGCGGCGGCCACCTCGCCCTCGCCGTACTGGCGCAGCACGTTGAAGGCCCGCACCAGCACCGGGTCACCGCCGCCGGGCACCGCCAGCTCGAAGCCGCCCACGGCGAAGACCGGCGCGCCGGGCACCCCCGCCAGCGCCGCGCGCGCCGCGGCCACCCGCTCGGGGGAGACCTCCAGGCCCACCACGCGCACGTCGGGGCGCACCCGCCGCAGCCAGCGCTGCAGGTCCGTGACCGTCACCGGCCGGGCGCCGTAGCCGAGGTCGACGACCAGCGGGTCGGCCGCCGCGCGCAGCCGGCGCGCCTGCGTGCCGGCCAGCCACCGCTCCACGCGCCGCAGCCGGTCCGGGCCGGTGGTGCCGCGCGTGACGGTCCCCACGGGACGTCCGGGAGCCCTGCGGGCAGACTGCTCGCCGGACCGCGCCGCGGCGCGGTCCCCGCTCGAGGGTGGCACCGTCCGACGGTAGCCACCCGCGGCGGTCGTGGTGCGGCGAGGACCGTCGGGGACGGTCGGGACGGGCGGTGGGTGCGTCGGTGGGCAGCTCCGAGGGCGCGGGCGTCGAGCGGGTGGCGGTGGTGTCGGTGCACACCTCGCCGCTGGAGCAGCCGGGCACCGGCGACGCCGGCGGCATGAACGTGTACGTGCTGGAGCTGTCCCGGCAGCTCGCCGCGCGCGGCGTGGAGGTGGAGGTGTTCACCCGGCGCACCTCCTCCGAGCAGCCGCCGGTGGTCGCCGCCGGCGACGGCGTGACGGTGCGGCACGTGGCGGCCGGCCCCTACGAGGGGCTGGGCAAGGAGGACCTGCCCGGGCAGCTGTGCGCGTTCACCGCCGGGATGCTGCGCACCGGCGCCCGGCACACCGAGGACCACTACGACGTGGTGCACTCGCACTACTGGCTGTCCGGTCAGGTGGGCTGGCTGGCCGCGGACCGCTGGGACGTGCCGCTGGTGCACTCCATGCACACCATGGCCAAGGTGAAGAACGCGCACCTGGCCGCCGGGGACGCCCCCGAGCCGCCCGGGCGCGTCATCGGCGAGGAGCAGGTCGTCGAGGCCGCCGACCGGCTGGTGGCCAACACCACCGCCGAGCGCGACGAGCTCGTGCAGCTCTACGGCGCGGACCCCGCCCGGGTGGCCGTCGTGCCGCCGGGCGTGGACCTGGCGACGTTCTCCCCGGACGGCGGGCGGGCCGCGGCGCGCGCCCGCCTGGGCGTGCCCGCCGACGCCGAGCTGCTGCTCTTCGTCGGGCGCCTGCAGCCGCTGAAGGCCCCCGACGTCCTGGTGGAGGCCGTGGCCCTGCTGCTGCGCGAGCAGCCCGGGCGCCGCTCGCGCCTGCGCGTGCTCGTCCTGGGCGGCCCGAGCGGCTCGGGCACCGCGCACCCGCACGCCCTGGAGGAGCTGGTGCGCGCCCGGGGCCTGCAGGACGTGGTGCGGGTGCGCCCGCCGGTGCCGCGGGCGGAGCTGGCCGAGCACTACCGCGCCGCCGACGTCGTCGTGGTGCCCTCGCACAACGAGTCCTTCGGGCTGGTGGCGCTGGAGGCGCAGGCGTGCGCCACGCCGGTGGCCGCGGCCGCGGTGGGCGGCCTGCGCACGGCGGTGGCGGACGGGGAGTCGGGGGTGCTGGTGGCCTCGCACGAGCCGCGCGCGTGGGCCGCGGCGCTGCGCGCGCTGCTGGACGACCCGGCCCGGCGCGAGGTGCTGGGCGCGCGCGCGGCGCAGCGCGCCCGCGACTTCGGGTGGGCGCGCACCGCCGAGGCGACCCTGGAGGTCTACCGCGCCGCGCGCGCGGCGCGGGCGGCGGGCGGTCGCTGAGGGCGCCCCGCCCGGGCCCGGCCCGCTCGGTAGGGTGCGGCCATGAGCGAAGCGGCGCACACCCTCGTCCTGTTGCGGCACGGCGAGAGCGAGTGGAACGCCAGGAACCTGTTCACCGGCTGGGTGGACGTGGCGCTGTCGGAGAAGGGCCGCGCGGAGGCCGCGCGCGGCGGGAAGCTGCTGGCCTCCTCCGGCGTGCTGCCGGACGTGGTGCACACCTCGCTGCTGCGCCGCGCCATCACCACCGCCCACCTGGCCCTGGACGCCGCGGACCGGCACTGGATCGACGTGCGCCGCTCCTGGCGGCTGAACGAGCGCCACTACGGCGCGCTGCAGGGCAAGGACAAGAAGCAGACCCTCGCGGAGTTCGGCGAGGAGCAGTTCATGCTGTGGCGCCGCTCCTACGACGTGCCGCCGCCGGAGATCGAGCCGGGCTCGGAGTTCTCCCAGGACGCCGACCCGCGCTACGCCTCCCTGGGCGCGGACGCGCCCCGCACGGAGTGCCTGGCCGACGTCGTCGCGCGGATGCTGCCGTACTGGGAGGACGCGGTCGTGCCGGACCTGCGCGCCGGCAAGGTCGTGCTGCTGGCCGCGCACGGCAACTCCCTGCGCGCCCTGGTCAAGCACCTCGACGGCGTCTCCGACACCGACATCGCCGGCCTGAACATCCCCACCGGCATCCCGCTGGTGTACCGCCTGGACGCGGACCTGCAGCCGCTCGTGCGCGGCGGGGAGTACCTGGACCCGCAGGCCGCGGCCGCCGCGGTGCAGGCGGTGGCCAACCAGGGCCGCTGAGGCCCGCGGTGCTCAGGCGCCGGTCGTGACGCCCGTCGTCGCGGCCGGCGCCGTCGTCGTCCCGGCGGGGGTGGCCGGGTCCGTGGTCGCCGGCCCCGTGGTGCCGGGGCTCGTGGTGGCCGGGCTCGTGGTGGCGCTCCCGCCGCTGCACGCGCGCCCCAGCGCGGCCTGCAGGCGCTCCTGCGCGTCGACGACGGCGGTGCCGGCCGCCGGGTCGTCCACGGCGCCGGCGGCGCGGTCCAGGGCGTCCACCGCCGCGGTGAGGTCCGCGGTGGAGCCGGTGCCGGGGTCCAGCGGCCCGGCGGCCTGCGCCAGGCGCCGGTAGTAGTCCAGGACCAGGCGGGCGTCCCCGTCCAGCTCCGGCGGCGCGGCGGCCAGCACGGCCGCGTAGTACGCCGGGCCCTCCCGGGTGGTCACCAGCGCGTAGACGGACTGCGCGCGCGGGTCGCCGCGGTCCACGTCGAGGCGCTCCAGCTCGGCGCCGATGGCGCCGTCCAGCTCCTCCTGCGCCTCCTGCACCACCGGGCAGTCGAAGGCCGGGGCGGGGGCGGTGGGGGTGCCGGTGCTCGCCGCGGGCGAGGAGGTGGGCTCCAGGGTGGTGGTGGTCGCCGGGGCGGGGGACGCCTCGTCCCCGCCGGAGCAGCCGGCCGCCAGCGCGCCCGCGCACAGCACCCAGAGCGCCGCCGCCGCCGGCGGGCGGGGCCGGCGCCGGCGCCACCGCGAGTCCACGGCGCCGACGCTACACCGGTGCGGCCCCGCCGGGCCGGTGCGCTCAGCCGACCAGCGAGTGCCCGTGGGTCTCCTCGGGGTCGTGCGAGCCGGTGACGAGGAACACGACGTTCTTGGCGACGGAGACGGCGTGGTCGGCGAAGCGCTCGTAGTAGCGGCTGCACAGGGTCAGGTCGACGGCCACCTCGGTGGAGTGCTCGCCGCTGTGCTGCATGAGCTGCTCGAACACGCTGCGGTGCAGCACGTCCATCTCGTCGTCGTCCGTCTCCAGCTGGGCGGCCATCGCCACGTCGCGCGAGGCGATGACGCTGCCGGCCTTGGTGACGATGCGCTCGGCGACCTGGGCCATCTGCAGGATCGTGGCGCGGTACTCCGCCGGCACGACCTCCTGGGGGTGGCGCAGCCGCGCCAGCTTGGCGACGTGGCGGGCCAGGTCGCCCATGCGCTCCAGGCTGGTGCTCATCCGCAGGGCGGTGACCACGACGCGCAGGTCGGTGGCCACGGGCTGCTGGCGCGCCAGCAGCTGCAGGGAGCGCTCCTCCAGGTCGCGCTGCAGGGAGTCGATGCGCTCGTCGGCGGTGATGACGCTCTCGGCGATCTCGCGGTCCGCGTCCAGCAGCGCGGTCGTGGCGCGCGCCATGGCGGAGCGGGCCAGGTTCGTCATCTCCACCAGGGTGTCGACCAGGTGGACCAGTTCGTCGTGGTAGACGTTGCGCACGGTTGCCTCTCCTCGGGCCGGCGGCGGGGGCGCGGTTCCCGGTGCCGCGCCGGCCGCCCGTGACCGGCACGTTCCCAGGCCGGGGTGAACGCTCACCACCCCGGGCGTGAACATCAGGCGCCGCGCTGCCCACCGGGGACCGCGCGGCGCGGGCGCTGGTCGAGGAGAACCTTAGGCTGGAGACGTGGTCGGCGACATCTCGAGCAGCATCGCGGCGGCCGCCGGCGTGCTCGCGGGTGCCGCCGGCGTGCTGGCCTTCCGCGTGTCCGACCGCCTGCAGCGCCACGAGGCGCCTCCGCGCGAGCACCAGGGCGTGCCGCCGGGCGTCAGCGACGTGCTCATGGCGCTGCGCTCGTCCGCGGTGGTGCTCGACGCCACCGACGAGGTCGTCAAGGCCAGCGCCGCCTCCTACGCCGCCGGCGTGGTCGCCGGCCGGGAGCTGACCGACACCCAGCTGCGCGAGATGGTGCGCGCGTGCCGGCGCGACGGGCGGCTGCGCGAGATGGAGGTGGACCTCGCCGCCGGGCTGGGCCGCCCGCCGGCGGTGGTGCTGGCGCGCGTGTCGCCCCTGGGCCCGCGCCACGTGCTGCTGCTGCTGGAGGACCGCACGGAGTCCCGGCGGGTGGAGGCGGTGCGCCGCGACTTCGTCGCCAACGTCAGCCACGAGCTGAAGACGCCCGTGGGCGCGCTCTCGCTGCTGTCGGAGGCCGTGGAGGACGCCGCCGACGACCCCGAGGCGGTGCGCCACTTCGCCCGCCGGATGCGCCGGGAGTCCAAGCGGCTGACGCAGCTCGTGCAGGAGATCATCGACCTCTCGCGACTGCAGGCCGAGGAGAACGCCGTCGAGCCGACGCTGCTGGAGGTGGACGCGCTGGTCGCCGAGGCCGTCGACCGCAGCAGCTCGGTGGCCCACCAGCGCGAGTCCGAGATCGTGGTCGCCGGCGAGCGCGGCGTGACGGTCAACGGCGACCGCGAGCTGCTGGTGACGGCGCTGCGCAACCTCGTGCACAACGCGCTGGCCTACTCCCCGGAGCGCAGCCGCGTCGTGGTGGAGGTGCGCCGGGTGCGCCCGTCCGCCGGCGAGGAGGGCACCGGCCCGGCGGCGGTGGACATCGCCGTCTCGGACCGGGGCGTGGGCATCAGCCCCACCGACCTCGAGCGCATCTTCGAGCGCTTCTACCGCGTGGACCCGGCCCGCTCGCGCCTGACGGGCGGGACGGGCCTGGGCCTGTCCATCGTCAAGCACGTCGCGGGCAGGCACGGCGGCGAGGTGCGGGTGTGGAGCGTCGAGGGGGAGGGCTCGACCTTCACGCTGCGCCTGCCGGAGGCGCCGGCGCCCACGCCGGCCGCGGACGCCCCGCCGGTGCCGGCCACCGCGACCCCCGACCCCCCGCGGCGCGCCCAGCGCGGCGCCGCGGGTCCTTCCCGACGCTCTCCGGGCACGGACCCGGAGGACTCACCCCTGGAGGTCCGACCGTGACGCGCATCCTGCTGGTGGAGGACGAGGAGTCGTTCTCCGACCCGCTGTCCTACCTGCTGCGGCGGGAGGGCTACGACGTCGCCGTGAGCGACACGGGGCCGGCGGCGCTGGAGGAGTTCGACCGGGCCGGCGCCGACCTGGTGCTGCTCGACCTGATGCTGCCGGGGATCCCCGGCACCGAGGTGTGCCGGCAGCTGCGCACCCGCTCCAGCGTCCCGGTGATCATGCTCACCGCCAAGGACTCCGAGATCGACAAGGTCGTGGGCCTGGAGATCGGCGCGGACGACTACGTCACCAAGCCGTACTCCTCGCGCGAGCTGCTGGCCCGGGTGCGCGCGGTGCTGCGCCGCGGCGCGGAGCCGGAGGAGCTGGTGCAGACGACCGTGGAGGCCGGCGGCGTGCGCATGGACGTGGACCGGCACGTGGTGACGGTGCGCGGCGAGCAGGTGCCGCTGCCGCTGAAGGAGTTCGAGCTGCTGGAGATGCTGCTGCGCAACGCCGGCAGGGTGCTGACCCGGGTGCAGCTCATCGACCGGGTGTGGGGCTCGGACTACGTCGGCGACACCAAGACGCTCGACGTCCACGTCAAGCGCCTGCGCGCCAAGATCGAGCCGGACCCCTCCAACCCGCGGCACCTGGTGACGGTGCGGGGGCTGGGCTACAAGTTCGAGGGCTGAGCGGCGGGGGCGGGCCGCGCGACGCCGCGCGGCCCGCCCCCGGCGGGGCTCACTGGCCCCCGCTGCCCTCCTCGCCGGTGCCCTCGGCGTCGGCCTGGGTGTCGCCGCCGATGCCGGTGCTGGTGTCGCCCTCGGCGACCTCGGTCGGCGTGGCCTCGGGCTCCCCGCCGGTCTCGTTCTCCTCGGGGTCGTCGGCCTGCTGCAGGTTGTCGCCGGTCTCCGGGCCGCAGGCCACGCTCGCGGTGGGGCTGGGCGCGGCGGCGGCGGCGGTCGGGGCGGCGGTGGGCGTCAGCGGGGCGTACTCGAAGCAGGGCAGCAGCACGGGGGCCGCGACCTCGACCTCGTCGCCGCCGGCGCTGAAGGTCACCGGGACGGTCTCGCCCGGCACCGCGGGCACCTGCGGGATCTGCATCCACGCGTTGGCCTGCGCGGGCCCGTCCACGGAGGCGCCGCCCGTGGTGGCGCCCTCGGCGCCGGTGGGGTTGCCGATGTGCAGGGACTCGCCGGCGGCGACGGGGAACGTCTGCGACGGGGCGGTGCCGGCGTCGACGTCGGCGGAGATCGTCACGGTGGCGTCGGCGTCGGAGGAGTTGACCAGGACGACGGACAGCACGCCCGGCTGGTCGACGCCGCTGGAGACCACGAGGGCGTTGCGGACGTCGACCTCGCCAACGCGCGTGCCCTTGCCGTCGCTGGGGTCGTAGGGGCGCAGGGTGACTGCGGGGGAGAAGACCGTGCAGCCTGCGAGCGCCACGGTGCTCGCGGCGGTGACGAGGGCGACGGCGGCGCGCTGGCGGAGCTTCACGCGTTCAGACTACCGGCAGTCGTAGCCGATCACCCGGGTGCGGGTGTCCGGGCGCCGACGGGGGCGCCGGCGGGGTGCGGCGGGGCCCTCCCGCGGCCCCCGCGGGGCCCGCGAGGGGCGGGGGCAAGCGCTTGCCGCCGCGCTCCCGGGGCGCGCGCGAAGCACGTCCCCGGGGTTGTGTCAAGGGGGCGCCGGAGGCCCGGCGAGCCTCTGACCTGCGCAAACGCGTCCGCGAGGGGTGTTCGGCCCTCCCGGGGCGTGGTAAGGTAGACGCAGGGAAAGGGGTCACTTTCTATGGCTTTCACGGTCGGCGAAACGGTCGTCTACCCCCACCACGGGGCCGCACTGATCGAGGAGATCAAGACCCGCACCATCAAGGGCGAGGACAAGCTCTACCTCGTCCTCAAGGTCGCCCAGGGCGACCTGACCATCGAAGTGCCCGCCGAGAACGTCGACCTCGTCGGCGTCCGCGACGTCGTCGGCCGCGAGGGCCTGGACCGCGTCTTCTCGGTCCTGCGCACCCCGTACGCCGAGGAGCCGACCAACTGGTCGCGCCGCTACAAGGCGAACCTCGAGAAGCTCGCGTCGGGCGACGTCATCAAGGTCGCCGAGGTCGTGCGCGACCTCTGGCGCCGCGACCAGGACCGCGGGCTGTCCGCCGGCGAGAAGCGCATGCTCGCCAAGGCCCGGCAGATCCTCGTCTCCGAGCTCGCCCTCGCGGAGAACACCAACGAGGACAAGGCCGAGTCCCTCCTGGACGAGGTCCTGGCCTCCTGACCTGCGCGCTCGTCGTCCCGGCCGCCGGCCGGGGCGAGCGGCTCGGGGCGGGCCTGCCCAAGGCCCTGGTCCCCGTGGCCGGTGAACCCCTGCTGGTGCACGCCCTCCGGCGCGCCCTCGCGTCCGGCGTCGTCGACGTCGTCGTGGTGGTCGCCCCGGAGGGCGAGCAGCAGCACGTCCGCGACCTGCTGAGCCCCCTGGGGGCGCACCGGCTCGTCGTGGTCCCCGGGGGCGCCGAGCGCCAGGACTCCGTGCGGCGCGGGCTCGCCGCGCTGCCCGCGGACGTCGACGTCGTCCTCGTGCACGACGCGGCCCGCTGCCTCACCCCGCCCGCGGTGTTCCGCCAGGTGGTCGACGCCGTGCGCGGCGGCGCTGTCGCGGTCGTGCCCGCGCTGCCCGTCTCCGACACCGTCAAGCGCGTGGACGCGCGCGCCCGCGTGGTGGAGACCGTGGACCGCAGCGAGCTCGTCGCGGTGCAGACGCCGCAGGGCTTCGCCTGCGCCCCGCTGCGCGCCGCCCACGAGGCCGCCGCCGGGGCCGCCCCCGCGACGGACGACGCGGGCATGCTCGAGGCCCTCGGCCACGAGGTCCTCACCGTGGCGGGGCACGACTCCGCCTTCAAGGTCACCCGCCCGGTCGACCTCGTGCTGGCCGAGGCCCTGCTGAGCGGAGGACGCGCGTGAGCGCACCGACCCCCGACCGCACCGGCTGGCCGCGCGTCGGCACCGGCGTCGACGTGCACCCCCTGGTGGCCGGGCGCGAGTGCCGCGTCGCCGGCCTGCTGTGGCCGGAGGAGCCCGTGGGCCCGGCCGGGCACTCCGACGGCGACGTGGCCGCGCACGCCTGCGCCGACGCCCTCTTCGCCGCCGCCGGGCTGGGCGACCTCGGCGCGCACTTCGGCACCTCGCGCCCGGAGTGGGCCGGCGCCCCCGGCGCGCGCCTGCTCGGCGAGGCGGCGCGCCTGGTGCGCGCGGCGGGCTACGAGATCGGCAACGTCTCCGTGCAGGTCGTCGGCAACCGCCCGAAGGTCGGCACCCGGCGCGCCGAGGCCGAGGCGGCGCTCTCCGCCGCCTGCGGGGCGCCGGTGAGCGTGGCCGGCACCACCACGGACGGCCTGGGGCTCACCGGCCGCGGCGAGGGCGTCGCCGCCGTCGCCACCGCCCTCGTGGTGCCCGTCCCGCCCGCCTGAGCGCTCCGTCCCGCCCGGCCGGTCCCGGACGCGCGCCGGCCCGCCGCGGAGCACCGCGACGGGCCGGGGGAGGGGGCGGGGGTCAGGGGCGCCGGCCGCCCCGGGGGGCGTCCTCGGCCACGGACGCACCGGTCGAACCGGTCGAACCGGTCGTGGCGTCCACACCGGTCGCGCCGCCCGCCGGCTGCTCGTCGGGGGAGGGCACGCGGCGGCGGCGCGGGTGCTTCTTCTCCTCCACCGCGGGGTTCTCCGGCTCGTCGGGCAGCAGCACGTGGTGCACGTAGCGCAGCACCACGGTGATGATCGCGGCGACGGGCACGGCGAGGAACGCGCCGGTGATGCCGAACAGGGTGCCGCCGATGGTGACGGAGCCGATGACGACCGCCGGGTGCAGCGCCAGGGTCTTGCCCACGAGCAGGGGCTGCAGGACGTTGCCCTCCAGCTGCTGCACGAGCAGCACGATGCCCAGCACGATCAGCGCCTGCACCCAGCCGAGGGTGACCAGGGCCACCAGCGTGGCCAGCACGCCGGTGACGACGGCGCCGACGATGGGGATGAACGCCGCGAAGAAGATGGCCACGGCCAGCGGCAGCGCGAACGGCACGCCGATGATCCACAGGCCCACGCCGATGAAGAGCGCGTCGACCAGGGCCACGGCGGCCTGGGACATGATGTAGCCGCGCACCGTCGCCCAGACCCGCGTGCCCAGCTGGGTGGCGTGGTGGTGGGTGGTGGCGTCCATCCAGCGGCGCGACCACGGCAGCAGCCGGTCGCCGTCGGACAGGCAGAAGAACGTCAGCACCAGCACGAGCAGGAACGTCACCAGGCCCGAGCCGATGCTCGCGCCGACGGTGCCCACCCCGCCCACGACGCCCAGGGCGATGTTCTGGGCGTTGCTCTGCAGCTCGTTGACGCCCTGGTCGACGAGGTTGCCGATCTCCTCCCCGCCGAGGTTCAGCGGCGGGCCGTTGACCCAGCCCTGCACCTGCTCCAGCCCGGCGACCGCCGAGTCGGCGACGTCGCCGGCCTGGCTGGCGACGTTGGGGATGAGGGCGGCGAAGATGCCGACGACCACCGCGACCAGGATGAGGATGGCCACCAGCGCGGCGATGGAGCGGGGCAGCACCGCCCGCAGGACCTGCGCCAGCGGCCACAGGATCGCGCTGAGCAGCACGGCCAGCAGCAGCGGCAGCAGCAGGGACCAGCCCTTGCCGAGCAGCCACAGCAGCCCCGCCACGCCGACGCCCAGCACGAGCAGGCGCAGCGCCCAGCGGGACGCCTCGGCGATGCCGCGCTCGACGGTGTTCACGGTGCGGGTCGAACCCGCGGGATCACTCACGGCGACGATGCTCCCAGGCCTGGGGCGCACCGCCACTCGTCGCGCCCCGCCGCCGGCCCCCCGGAGCGGGCGGGCGGGGGCTCGGCGGGCGGCGGCGGGGCGGGCGGGGCGGGCAGGTCAGTGCCCGCGGTCCACCCACTCCTGCAGGTGCGGGGCCTCGTCGCCGATCGTGGTGCTCTGCCCGTGGCCGGTGAGCACGCGCGTCTCCGGCGGCAGCCCCAGCAGCACGTCGCGGATCGAGGCGACGATCGCGGGGAAGCTGGAGAAGGAGCGCCCGGTGGCGCCGGGGCCGCCGGCGAAGAGGGTGTCGCCGGTGAAGACGGTGCCCAGGGACGGGGCGTAGACCGACACCGAGCCGGGGGTGTGCCCGGGGGTGTGCAGCACGTGCAGCTCGGCGCCGGCCACGGCGACGACCTCGCCGTGCACGAGGTCGGTGGTGGGCACCCCGGGGTGGGTCAGCTCCCACACCTCGCGGTCGGCCGGGTGCAGCAGCACCGGGACCCGGTGCCCCCCGTCGCTGAACCGCTGCGCCAGCTCGGGGGCGCGGCGCACGTGGTCGTCGTGGGCGTGGGTGGCCAGCACCGCCAGCAGCGTCCGGTCGCCGACCGCGGTGGCGATGGCGTCGACGTCGTGCGGGGCGTCCAGGACGACGACCTCGGAATCGTCCCCGACGATCCACACGTTGTTGTCGACGTCGAAGGTCTGCCCGTCCAGGCTGAAGGTGCCGGAGGTGACCAGGTGCTCGACGCGCGCGCTCACTTGTCCATCACCACGACGCTGCGCAGCACCTCGCCGCGCTTCATGGTGGCGAAGGCCTCCTCCACGTCGCCTAGGCCGATGCGCTCGGTGACGAAGGCGTCCAGCGGCAGGCGCCCGCGCGCGTGCAGCTCCAGCAGCGCGGGGAAGTCGCGCTCGGGCAGGCAGTCGCCGTACCAGCTCGACTTCAGCGCCCCGCCGCGGCCGAAGACGTCCAGCAGCGGCACCTGCAGCTGCATCTCGGGGGTGGGCACGCCCACCAGCACCACGACGCCGGCCAGGTCGCGCGCGTAGAACGCCTGCCGCCACGTCTCGGGCCGGCCCACCGCGTCGATGACGACGTCGGCGCCGAAGCCGTCGGTGAGCGCCTGCACCGCGGCCACCACGCCGTCCTCGTCCAGACCGCGGGAGTTCACCGCGTGGGTGGCGCCGAGCTGCTGCGCCCACGCGAGCTTCCTGTCGTCCACGTCGATCGCGACGACCCGGCGCGCCCCGGCCAGGACCGCCCCGGCGACCGCGGCGCACCCCACCCCGCCGCAGCCGATGACGGCCACGGTGTCCCCGCGCTGCACGGGCGCGGTGTTCACCGCCGCGCCGATGCCGGCCATCACCCCGCAGCCCAGCAGCCCGGCCACGGCCGGGTCGAAGGAGGCGCTGGAGCCGTCGTAGATCGAGGTGTCGATCCTCGTGGCCTGCCCGGCGGCCACCAGCGTCTTGGGCGCGAAGGCGCCGATGCCCAGCGCCGGCGCCAGGGGCGTGCCGTCGGTCAGGGTCATCCTCTGCGTCGCGTTGTGGGTGGCGAAGCAGTACTGCGGCCGGCCGCGCTTGCAGGCGCGGCACTGACCGCACACCGCGCGCCAGTTGAGCACGACGGTGTCGCCCACGGCCACGTTCGTGACGCCCTCGCCGATCGCGGCCACGGTGCCGGCGGCCTCGTGGCCGAGCATGAAGGGGTAGTCGTCGTTGATGCCGCCCTCGCGGTAGTGCAGGTCGGTGTGGCACACCCCGCAGGCGGCCACGTCGACGACCACCTCGCCGGCGACCGGCTCGGGGACGAGCACGTCCGCGGTCTCGACGGGGGCGCCCTTGCTGCGGGAGATGATCGCGGGAACGGTCCAGGCCATGGTCCCGACCCTAGACGAGCGGGTGCCGGGCGGGCCCGGCGAGCGGCGGGCCGTGCCGCCCCCGGCCGGTAGCCTTGCCGTGTGACCCTGCGCCTCCACGACAGCGCCGCCGGCGCGGTGCGCGACTTCGTCCCGCTGCGGCCCGGGCGGGTCGGCGTGTACGTCTGCGGCGCCACGCCGCAGGCCTCCCCGCACCTGGGGCACGTGCGCGCGCAGGTCGCCTTCGACGTGCTGCGCCGCTGGCTGACGGCCGGCGGCCTGGAGGTGACGCTGGTGCGCAACGTCACCGACATCGACGACAAGATCCTCGCCAGGGCCGCCGAGGCGGGCGTGGAGTGGTGGGCGCACGCGGCCCGCTTCGAGCGGGAGTTCTCCGCCGCCTACGACGCCCTGGGGGTGCTGCCGCCCACGGTGGAGCCGCGCGCCACCGGCCACGTGCCGGAGATGGTGGAGCTGATCGGCCGGCTCGTCGAGCGCGGCCACGCCTACCCCGCCGCCGACGGCTCCGGCGACGTCTACTTCGACGTCCGCTCCTGGCCGGAGTACGGCAGCCTGACCCACCAGCGGCTGGAGGACATGGAGCCCGCCGCGGACGCGGACCCGCGCGGCAAGCGCGACCCGCGCGACTTCGCGCTGTGGAAGGGCGCCAAGCCCGGCGAGCCGGCCAGCGCCTCGTGGGACACCCCGTGGGGGCGCGGCCGGCCCGGCTGGCACCTGGAGTGCTCGGCGATGGCCGGGCGCTACCTGGGCCCGCGCTTCGACGTGCACGGCGGCGGGCTGGACCTGCGCTTCCCGCACCACGAGAACGAGCAGGCGCAGTCGCGCGCGGCCGGGGACGGGTTCGCGAACTTCTGGCTGCACAACCACTTCGTGACGATGGCCGGCGAGAAGATGAGCAAGTCGCTGGGCAACGTGCTGGGGATCCCGAACCTGCTGCGCGAGCACCGCGCCGTGGTGCTGCGCTACTACCTGGTCTCCGCGCACTACCGCACCGCCCTGGAGCACTCGGCCACCTCGCTGGTGGAGGCCGAGGCCGCGTACTCGCGGCTGGAGGGCTTCGTGCGCCGGGCCGCCGAGCGGCTGGGGGCGCACGCGCCCGCCGGCGCGGTCTCGGCGGAGTTCGCCGCCGCCATGGACGACGACCTGGCCACCCCGGCGGCGCTGGCGTCGCTGCACGAGGCGGCCCGGCGCGGCAACCAGGCGCTGGCCGACGGGGACGAGCAGGCGCTGGCGCTGGCCCTGGGCCACGTGCGCGCCGGCCTGGACGTGCTGGGCCTGGACCCCCTCGGCGAACCGTGGGTCTCGCGGGCGGGCACCTCGGACGCGGCGCGCGACGCGCTGGACGTCCTGGTGCGCGCCCGCCTGGAGGAGCGCGCGGCCGCCCGCGCCGCGCGCGACTTCGCCACCGCGGACGCGGTGCGCGACTCGCTCAAGGACGCGGGCATCGTGATCGAGGACACGCCCACCGGTGCCCGGTGGACGTTGGAGGGCGAGCAGTAGTGGCCGGCAACTCCCAGCGCCGAGGCGCTGTCAGCAAGGGCAAGAAGGGCCCCTCCATCGGCACCGGCGGCAAGAACCGCCGGTCCCTGGAGGGCAAGGGCCCCACGCCGAAGGCGACCGAGCGCACCGGCCACCCGGCCGCGGCGCGCGCGGCGAAGGCGGCGCACCGCGCCGCCACGACCAACCCCCGCCCCGGCGGGCGGCCGCCGGCGCGGCGCACGGCGAAGAAGACCGGCGAGACCGAGTGGATCGCCGGGCGCAACTCCGTCGTGGAGGCGCTGCGCGCGGAGCTGCCGATCACGGGGATCTACGTCGCCGCGCGCATCGACTCCGACGACCGCGTCAAGGAGGTCCTCTCCGCCGCCGGCGACCGCGGCATCCCGCTGCTGGAGGCCTCGCGCGCCGACCTGGACCGCCTGACCGACGGCGCGGTGCACCAGGGCGTGGCCGCCTCCGTGCCGCCCTACGACTACGCGCACCCGCAGGACCTGCTGGACGCCGCCGCCGACGCGGGCCGCCCGCCGCTGGTGGTGGCGCTGGACGGGGTGACGGACCCGCGCAACCTCGGCGCAGTGGTGCGCTCGGTGGCCGCCTTCGGCGGGCACGGCGTCGTGGTGCCCGAGCGCCGCGCGGCGGGCATGACCGCCTCGGCGTGGAAGACCTCGGCCGGTGCCGCGGCGCGGGTGCCGGTGGCGCGCGCGACGAACCTGACGCGCGCGCTGCAGGAGTACAAGGACGCCGGGCTGTTCGTCGTGGGCCTGGACGCCGACGGCGACGTGCTGCTGCCGGAGCTGGACCTGGCCGCCGGGCCGCTGGTCGTGGTGGTCGGCGCCGAGGGCGCCGGGCTGTCGCGGCTGGTCCGCGAGACGTGCGACCAGGTGGTGAGCATCCCGATGGCCGGGGCGGTGGAGTCGCTGAACGCCGGGGTCGCCGCGGGCATCGCGCTGTACGAGGTCGCCCGGCACCGCTGAGGCGCCGCCCGCCGGGTCGCCGCCCGCCGGGGCCGCGGCCCCGGCGGGGGCTGTTCGGCGGGCGGTCGTCCCGCGTTCGCCCGCGTGACGTGATCACCACGTAGCGTCCACCCCCGTCCCGCACCCGACGACGGAGGACCCCGTGCGCCGATCCGCCACCGCCCTGCTCGCCGCCCTCGGCGGCGCCGCCCTGATCCCGTTGGGCGCCACCGCCGCCGCCGCGGACCCCGGTGCGGCCCCCGCCCCGGCGCCCGCCGTGCAGCCGCTGCCGCAGGCCCACGCCCACAACGACTACGAGCACGAGCGCCCGCTGCTGGACGCCCTGGACCACGGCTTCACCAGCGTCGAGGCCGACGTGTACCTCGTCGACGGCCAGCTCCTCGTCGCCCACGACCCGTGGGACCTGGACCCCGCCCGCACCCTGCAGTCGCTGTACCTGGACCCGCTGGCCTGGTTCACCGAGCACCACCGCGGCAGCGTCTTCGGCGACGGGCGGCCGGTGCAGCTGCTCATCGACATCAAGACCGAGGCGGTGAGCACCTACGCCGCGATCGACGAGGCGCTGGCCTGGTACGACGCGCGCGACCCGTGGATGCTCACCACCTACACGATGACCGACGAGGGCTACGACGCCGCGCCGGGCGCGGTCAGCGCCGTCGTCTCCGGCAACCGGCCGCTGGACCTCATCGCCCGCCAGCCGGTGCGCAACGCCGCCTACGACGGCCGCTCGGGGGACCTGGCCAGCGGCGCCGACCCGGACTTCATGCCGCTGGTCAGCGACAACTGGAACAACCTGTTCACCTGGAAGGGCGTCGGGGAGATGCCCGAGGCCGAGCGCACCCGCCTGCACGAGTTCGTGCGGGCCGCGCACCTGGCCGGGCGCCAGGTGCGGTTCTGGGCCACCCCGGACGAGCCCGGCCCCGAGCGCGAGGCCGTCTGGCGCGAGCTGGTCGCCGCGCACGTGGACCACGTCAACACCGACGACCTCGCCGGCCTGCGCGGCTTCCTGCTCGCGCTGCCGCAGCAGCCCGCGGCCTGAGCCGCGCCGCGCGGTGCCCCCCGGCCGGGGAGCACCGCGCGACGGCGCGCCTCAGACGTGGTCGCGCCAGCTGTGCTGCGGCTCGAAGCCCAGCAGCCGGCGGGCCTTGGCGATGCTCAGCAGCGTCTCGTGCTCGCCCAGCTCGCCGCGCACCTCCACGTCCGGGTACACCTCGGCCATGAGCTCGGCCGAGGAGCGGCTCATCACGGTGTCGGCGTTGGCGATGACGAACACCTCCACGCCCGGGCCGGTGCGCTGCAGGGACAGCCGCACCGCCTGGGCGCCGTCGCGGGCGTCGACGTAGCCCCACAGGTTCCACTTGCGCAGCCGCGGGTCGGCGTCGAAGGAGGGGAAGGCCGCGTAGTCCTCCACGTGCATGACGTTGGAGAAGCGCAGGCCCGTCATCGTCAGCTCGGGCTGCCAGCGGCAGAAGTGGTGCGCCATCTCCTCCTCCAGCGCCTTCACCAGCGAGTACGTGGACTCCGGGCGGACCCGGTACTCCTCGTCCAGCGGCGCGTAGGGCGGGTCGGCGTCGTCGAAGGGCAGGCCGAGCAGGGTCTCGCTGGAGGCCCACACCACGTTGCGCACCCCCGCGGCGCGCGCGGCGTCGAAGACGTTCCAGGTCGCGGCGGAGTTGTTGCGGAACGTCGCGGAGTTGCTCAGCAGGCCCGGGGCGGGCACCGCGGCCAGGTGCACGACGGCGTCGAAGGGGCCGGGCCGCTCGTCGGTGCGCCCGGCCAGCGCCTCGAGCACCTGCCCGTGGTCGGTCAGGTCGATGCGCAGGAACTGCGCGTCGTCGCCCTCGCGCAGCGTGGAGGGGCGCACCTGGTCCAGCGCCAGGACCGACCAGCCGTGCTCCAGCAGGTCGCGCAGCACGACCCGTCCCAGCTTGCCGGCGGCGCCGGTGAGCGCGACGCGGGGCTTGCGGTCAGCGGGCACGTTCGTCCTCCAGGGTTCTCAGCGCTCCGCGATGACGCGGATCGCCTGGGTGTCCACGCCGAGCACGGCGCGCTCGTCGGGCTTCGAGGGCAGCACGCTCTCGACGTAGGAGTGCACGGCCTCGTCGAGGCCGACGTCGCGGCCGGCGCGCTCGGAGAGGTACCAGCGGTGCTCCAGCACCTCGTGGAACAGCTCCGGGCCCTCCAGCTTGCCGCGCATCTCGCGCGGCACGGCGCGCTGCACGGGCTCGAAGACCTCGCCCATCCAGTCGTGGGCGACGATCTCCTCGTCCTCGTTCTGCCGGTCGGTGGCGGCCATGTACGAGTCGAGGTCGTTGAGCAGGCGGCGCGCCTGGTTCTCCTCGGCGTCCAGGCCGGTCAGGCGCAGCAGGCGGCGGGAGTGGTGGCCGGCGTCGACGACCTTGGGCTCGATGCGCACGGTGGTGCCGTCGATGTCGGTGGTGATGGCCAGCTCGCCGACGTCGAAGCCGAGGTCGTTCAGGCGCCGGATGCGCGCCTCCACGCGCCAGCGCTCGCCGCGCTCGAAGGACTCCGGCTCGGTCAGCTCCGACCACAGGGCGCGGTAGCGGGAGATGATGCGGTCGGAGATGGCCAGGACGTCGTCCATGTCCACCTCCAGCGCGCCGCTGGCGACGACGTCCATGAGCTCGCCGGCGATGTTGGTGCGCGCCACGTCCAGGTCGTACTCGCGCTGGCCGGTGGACAGCTCGTCGTAGAGCTCGCCGGTCTCGGCGTCCACGAGGTAGGCGGCGAAGGCGCCGGCGTCGCGGCGGAACAGCGTGTTCGACAGCGACACGTCGCCCCAGTAGAAGCCGGTCAGGTGCAGCCGGACCAGCAGGACGGCCAGGGCGTCGACGGCGCGCTTGGCGGTGTCCGGGCGCAGCGTCTGGCTGTAGAGGGCGCGGTAGGGCAGGGAGTACTGCAGGTGCCGCGTGATGAGCACCGAGTTCAGGGGCTCGCCGTCGCGGTCGGCGCGGCCGGTGATGACGGCCACGGGGGAGACGCAGGGCACCTCGAGCCGGTTGAGCAGGCGCAGCATCCGGTACTCGCGGTGGGCGATCTCCGCGTTGGTCTCCTTCACCGCCAGCACCCGGTTGCCCAGCTTCACGAACCGCACGACGTGCCGGGAGATGCCGCGGGGCAGGGCGGCGAGGTGCTCCTCGGGCCACTCCTCCAGCGGGACGTCCCAGGGCAGGTCCAGCAGCTCGGGGTAGGGCCTGGCCGCGGTGATCTGCAGCGAGGTCGTGGTGGGCGCGCTCACGCGGTCATCCTCTCAGGGCGGGCGCGCGGGCGCCGGGCCCGGACGCGGCGAGGGCCGCCACCCCTGCTGGGGGTGGCGGCCCGCGACGTCGTGCTGGGGTCGCTCAGGACTCGATGCGCTGACCGGAGTGCTGGTCGAACAGGTGCACGTGGCCCATCTTGGGGGTGAAGTGCACCGTGGAGCCCTTCTCCGGGGGACGGCGGCCGTCGACGCGCGCGATGACCTGCAGCGCCTCCTTGCCCGGCTGGGCCAGCGAGCCGTAGATGTAGGCGTCCGCGCCGAGCTCCTCGACGACCTCCACCTGCACCGGCAGGCCGCGCTCGGACAGCTCCAGGTCCTCCGGGCGCACACCCAGGGTGAGCTTGTCGCCGGTGGCGGCCAGCGCCGTGCGCTCCACCGGGTGCACGGTGTCGCCCAGGCGCACCCCGCCGTCGGTGACGTCCAGGGTGAGCAGGTTCATCGCCGGGGAGCCGATGAAGCCGGCCACGAAGACGTTGTTGGGGTGGTCGTACATGCGGCGGGGGGTGTCGACCTGCTGCAGCAGCCCGTCCTTGAGGACGGCCACGCGGTCGCCCATCGTCATGGCCTCGACCTGGTCGTGGGTGACGTAGACGGTGGTGACGCCCAGGCGGCGCTGCAGGGAGGCGATCTGCGTGCGCGTCTGCACGCGCAGCTTGGCGTCCAGGTTCGACAGCGGCTCGTCCATGAGGAACACCTGCGGCTGGCGCACGATCGCGCGGCCCATGGCCACGCGCTGGCGCTGGCCGCCGGAGAGGGCCTTGGGCTTGCGGGTGAGGTACTGCTCCAGGTCCAGGATCTTCGCCGCCTCCTGCACGCGGCGCTTGATCTCGTCCTTGGGGGTGCCGGCGATCTTCAGGGCGAAGCCCATGTTGTCGGCGACCGTCATGTGCGGGTAGAGCGCGTAGTTCTGGAACACCATCGCGATGTCGCGGTCCTTCGGGGGGACCGTGGTGACGTCGCGGTCGCCGATGAGGATGCGACCGCCGTTGACGTCCTCCAGACCGGCGAGCATGCGCAGCGAGGTCGACTTGCCGCAGCCGGACGGGCCCACGAGGACGAGGAACTCGCCGTCCTCGATGTGCAGGTCCAGGGCATCCACGGCGGGCTTGTCGCCACCGGGGTAGATGCGGGTCGCCTTGTCGAACGTGACCGTGGCCATCGTCGTGTCCTTCCACCGGCAGGTACGTGCCGGACGATCCGAGTGGAACGGACCCGGTCGCTGGTGCTCCCGGGCGGTCTTCAGGTGCGACCGGTGCTGCGGGAGCGCCCCCGGCGCCGCGCCAGCGGCGGGTCCGGAGGGGATCGCCCGCGACCCCGACCCCCGCGGCGCCCTCGCCCGTGTGGTCGCAGCGTCGCGGTGCGACGGATACTGCACCACGCCCCGGCGCCGGGCAAGCAGTGTGACCAGAGCCACACCGGCGGGTCCCGCGCCGGCCGCGGGCCCGGGATGGCGCGGCGCGGCGCCGGCGTTGAGGGGGGTGGACGCTGCGGCGTCCGGGGGACAGCCGTCGCCCCCGTCGTCGGCTCCCCCGTCCCAGGAGGACACTGGAGACCGTGGACCTGGAAGAGACCAAGCTGCCCGGCGTGGGGCTGCGGCACGACTTCACCACCGCTCGCGGCCGCCGCATCGGCGTCATCTCGACGCGCGGCGGCGAGCGCGAGCTGCTCGTCTACTCGCAGGACGACCCCGACGCCTGCCACTCCGTCGTCGACCTCGACCCCGACGAGGCCGAGGTGCTGGCCGAGCTGCTGGGCCAGCCCCGCGTCATCGAGCGCCTGGCGCGCCTGCGCGAGCAGATCGAGGGCCTGGCCACCGAGGGCGTCTACGTCGAGCCCGGCTCGCCCTACGAGGGCAGGACGCTGGCCGACGCCGCCATCCGCACCCGCACCGGCGCCTCCGTCGTCGCCCTGGTGCGCGCCGGCGAGGTCATCCCCTCCCCGGCGCCGTCCCAGCGCTTCCGGGCGGGTGACAAGATCGTGGTGGTGGGCACCCAGGAGGGCGTGCGCGCCACCGCCGAGGTGCTGCAGCAGGGCTGAGCCCCGGCGGTTCGGCGGGGGAGAGGGGGCACGGGCCGCGCGGCCCGCGCCCGCGGGGACACGGGAAGGCGGCTGGTCGGGGAGTGCACACCGCGGCTCTGCTCATCGAGCTCGGTGCGATCATCGTCGGCCTGGGCCTCGTCGGCCGCCTGGCCGGGCGGCTGGGCATCTCCCCGGTGCCCCTGTACCTGCTGGCCGGCCTCGCCTTCGGCGCCGGCGGGGTCCTGCCGCTGAACGCCCCCGAGGAGTTCCTCGAGGCCGCCTCGCAGATCGGCGTGGTGATGCTGCTGCTCCTGCTGGGGCTGGAGTACTCCGCCGGCGACCTGCTGGGCAACCTGCGCCGCCAGGCGCCGGTGGGCCTGCTCGACCTGGTCCTCAACGGCCTGCCCGGCGCCGCGATCGGCCTGCTGCTCGGCTACGGGCCCGTCGGGGCGCTGGCGATGTTCGGCATCACCGCCGTCAGCTCCTCCGGCATCGTCGCCAAGGTCCTGGCCGACACCGGCCGCCTGGGCAACCGCGAGACCCCCAGCGTGCTGGGGATCCTCGTGCTGGAGGACCTCGGCATGGCCGTGTACCTGCCGGTCCTCACCGCCGTGCTCGCCGCCTCGGGCGTGTGGCAGGCCACCGGCTCGGTCCTCATCGCCCTGGCCTGCCTGGGCGTGGCGCTGTTCGTGGCGCTGCGCTGGGGCTCGCACATCTCCCGGTTCGTCTCCGGCGGCAGCGCCGAGGTGACCCTGCTGCGCGTGCTGGGCCTGGCCCTGCTGGTCGCCGGCGTCGCCGAGGCCCTGCACGTGTCCGCCGCCGTCGGCGCGTTCCTGCTGGGCATCAGCCTCTCCAGCGACCTGGAGGAGGAGGCGCACCGCTCCCTGGAACCGCTGCGCGACCTGTTCGCCGCGGTCTTCTTCGTCTCCTTCGGCCTGTCCACCGACCCCTCGACGCTGCCGCCGGTGCTGCTGCCCGCGCTGGCCCTGGTCGTGCTGGGCATCGCCACCAAGCTCGTCACCGGCTGGGTCGCCGCGCGCCGCGCGGGCATCGCCGTGCCCGGCCGCATCCGCGCCGGCGCCGCGCTCGTGCCCCGCGGGGAGTTCTCCATCGTCATCGCCGGCCTGGCGACCGCCGCCGGGCTGGACCCGCAGCTGGCGGCGCTGGCGGCGGCGTACGTGCTCTCGATGGCGGTGCTCGGCCCGGTGCTGGCCCGCTACGCCGACCCCTTCGGGCGCTGGTGGGTGCGCCGCCGGCGCGAGCGCGCCGCGGCCGTCACCGTCCGCTGAGCGCGCTCAGCGCCCGCGCAGGTCGGCCAGCAGCGCCAGCAGCGCCGCCACGTCCCGCGGCGAGCCCACCCGGTGCCGCGCGGCGGTGGGGCCCCCGCCGACCTTGACGGTCACGTCGCCGGCGTCGGGGGACAGCGCCGCGAAGGCGTCCTCGTCGGTGACGTCGTCGCCGGCGAAGAGCACCGCCCCCACCGGCCCGCCCGCCGCCGACAGCGCCTCGCGCAGCCGGCGCACCCCGCCGCCCTTGCCGAGCTGCACCGCGCCCAGCTCCACGACCTCCTTGCCCCGCAGGGCGTGCACGCCCGGCAGCGCGCCCGGCCCCGCCAGCGCCAGCGCGGTCGCCTCCGCGGCCACCTCGCGCGCGGCGCGGCGCGTGTGCAGCACCGCCGACATCGGCTTGCGCTCCACGTGCACCCCCTCGCGCCCGGTGGCCACCGCGTCCAGCTCCGCGCCCAGGCGCTCCAGCAGCGCCGCCTGCTCCGCGCTCAGCGCCGCGCCACCGGCGCCGTCCGCGCCGTCGACGCCCTCGTCCAGGGAGGACTGGGTGCCGTGCCCGCCGACGAGGACCACGCCCGCGGGCGGCTGAGCGCACGCGCGCAGGTCGTCCAGCGCGCGGCCGGACACCAGCGCCACGTCCGTGGTGGCCACCAGGCGCTCCAGCGCCGCCGCGGAGGCCGGCAGGGCGCGCGCCGCGGAGGGCTCGTCGACGATGGGGGCCAGCACGCCGTCGAAGTCCAGCGCCACGAGCACCCGCCCGCGCGCGGCGAACCGCTCCAGCTCGGCGACCAGCTCCGCCGGCGGCCCCGCGCCCGGCTCCGCGTCCGACCCCGGCCCCGCGCCCGGCCCCGCGCCGGTGGGCCCGCTCACGCCGAGCGCTCCGCGCTCGCCGCCACCTCGGCCGCGGTGCCCCGCGGGTCCGGGGCGTGCTCGGCCAGCGCCTCCAGGAACGAGGCCGCCCAGCGCTGCACGTCGTGGTCGCCCACGCGGCGGCGCAGCGCCCGCATCCGCCGGCCGGCCTCGCGCGGCGGCATCCGCAGCGCGCGCAGCACCGCCTCCTTCAGCCCGTCGATGTCGTGCGGGTTGACCATCAGCGCCTGCCCGCCCAGCTCGTCGGCGGCGCCGGTGAACTCGCTGAGCACCAGCACCCCGCGCTCGTCGTGCCGGGAGGCCACGTACTCCTTGGCGACGAGGTTCATGCCGTCGCGCAGGGCGGTGACGAGCATGACGTCGGCGGCCAGGTACAGCGCCGCCATCTCCTCGCGCCCGTAGGAGTGGTGCAGGTAGTGCACCGCGGTGTGCGCGATCGTCGAGTGGGTGCCGTTGACCCGCCCGACGGTCACCTCCACGTCCTGGCGCAGCTGCACGTACTGCTCCACGCGCTCGCGGCTGGGCGTGGCCACCTGCACCAGCGCCGCCTCGCCGGCGCTGATGCGCCCGTCGTCCAGGAGCTCCTCGAACGCCTTCAGGCGGTGCAGGATCCCCTTGGTGTAGTCGAGGCGGTCGATGCCCAGCAGCAGGTGCTCGGGGTCGCCGAGGTCGCGGCGGATCTCCGCCGCGCGCGCCTTGACGTCCTCGCGCTGGGCCAGCTCGTCCAGCGCGCGGAAGTCGATGGAGATCGGGAACGACGCCGCGCGCACCTCCCGGCCGCCCTCGGCGTCCAGGCGGATGCGCCCCGAGCGCGCCGGCAGGTTGCTGGCCCGGCGGCAGGCGCGGGCGAAGTTGCTGGCGTCCGCCGGGCGCTGGAAGCCCACCAGGTCCGCGCCCAGCAGCCCGTCGATGATCGCCTTGCGCCAGGGCAGCTGCGCGAAGATCTCGAACGGCGGGAAGGGGATGTGGTTGAAGAACCCGATCTGCAGGTCCGGCCGGCGCCGGCGCAGCATCCGCGGCACGAGCTGCAGCTGGTAGTCCTGCACCCACACCGTGGCGCCCTGCGCGGCCTGCTCGGCGGCCGCCTCCGCGAACCGCTCGTTGACGCGCACGTAGGCGTCCCACCAGCTGCGGTGGTAGCCGGGCGCGACGATGACGTCGTGGTACAGCGGCCACAGCGTGCCGTTGGAGAAGCCCTCGTAGTACTCCTCGACCTCCTGCTCGGACAGGGGGATCGGCACGCAGCGCACCCCCTCGGCGTCGAAGGGCTCGGGGGCCTCGCCGGCGCTGCCGGCCCAGCCGACCCACGCGCCGTCCTCGCGCTTCATCACGGGTTCCAGGGCCGTCACCAGGCCGCCGGGGCTGCGCCGCCAGGACGACGACCCGTCCGCTTCCTCCACCCGGTCCACGGGGAGCCGGTTGGCCACCACCACCAGGTCGTAGTCGCCGGGCATCGAGATGGTCCTCCTCGGGAGTCGGTGCGGCCGACCCTACCGGCAAGGTCACGGACCGACCCGTCCAGCGAGCGGCCCCGGCGCACCCCGCCCGCGCGCCCCCCGCGCGCCGCCCGCGCCCGCGGCTCGTGCGCGCCTCGTGCGCGGGGCGTGGACGCGGTGTGCACACCCCGCCACCGCCCCGGCGGCGGGCCCGTCGCACCCTCGGCGCGCGGCCCCTCCTGCCGTACCGTGGGGTCGTGGTCACCCCCTTCCCGCGCACCCCCGGCGAGGCGCCGCCGCGTCCGGGCGGCGCCCGCGACGACCGCCACGACCGGGACCACCGCGCGGGCCGCGACCACCGCGACGACCCCTGGGCCCCCGCCGGCGGCGCCCCCGCGGCGGACCCGCGCACCCCCTCCACCGGGTGGCGCCCGGCCCCGCACACCCCGTCCCCGGGCGACCGGGTGGGCGGCTACCGCCTGGACCGCGTCGTCGGCGAGGGCGGCATGGGCGTGGTGTGGCTGGCGCTGGACGAGGAGCACCGCGCCGTGGCGCTGAAGGTCCTCAAGCCCCACATCGCCGCCGACCCGCACGCGCGCGCCCGCCTGGCCCGCGAGGTCGCCACCCTGGAGCGGGTGCGCTCCCCGCGCGTGGCCGAGGTCCTCAGCGCCGACGTGGACTCCCCGTGGCCGCACCTGGTGACCCGCTACGTGCCCGGGCCCTCCCTGGAGTCCGTGGTCTCCTCCCGCGGGCCGCTGAGCGGCGGGCGCCTGCGCGCCCTGGGCCACGGCCTGGCCCAGGCCCTGCAGGCCATCCACGCCGCCGGCGTGGTGCACCGCGACCTCAAGCCCAGCAACGTGCTGCTGCTGGACGGCGACCCCGTCGTCATCGACTTCGGCATCGCGCACGTCGCCGACGACGTGCGCCTGACCTCCACCGGCCTGGTGATGGGCACCCCCGGCTACCTGTCCCCGGAGGTCGTCGCCGGCGGGCGGGTGTCCACCGCGACCGACTGGTGGGGCTGGGCCGCCACCGTGGCCTACGCCGCCAGCGGCCGCCCGCCCTTCGGCGGCGGTCCCATGGAGGTCGTCCTGGACCGGGTGCGCCGCGCCGACGTCGACCTCACCGGGGTGCCGGCGGACCTGCGCGCGCCGCTGCTGGCCGCGCTCGCGGTCAACCCCGCGCACCGCCCGCACCCCGAGCAGCTGCTGCGCGCC
Source organism: Kineococcus gurbantunggutensis (assembly GCF_050871925.1). Lineage (NCBI taxonomy): Bacteria > Bacillati > Actinomycetota > Actinomycetes > Kineosporiales > Kineosporiaceae > Kineococcus > Kineococcus gurbantunggutensis. The sequence continues at coordinate 18,746 of NZ_JBJLSG010000029.1, read as the reverse complement.
CTGGACGGCGCCACGACCGGCCCGCAGCGGGCCGCCGACGCGACCGGGACCGCGGCGGTGCCCACCGCGGCGCCGCCCGCGCCCGCCGCGCCGGGGGGCGGGTCCGCCTCGCGCTTCGCCTCGCTCATCGGGCCGGAGACCTCCGTGCTGCCCGCCGTGGACCCGGCCGCCGGCGCCCCCGGGCCCGTGCCGGAGAGCGCCGCCGAGCGCACCACGGTGCTGCCGCCGGTGGCGCCGCCGACCGCGCCGGTGCCGCAGCCGGCCCCGCCGGCCGGTGCCCGCCAGGCCCCGCCGGGCTGGATCCCGCGCGCGCCCGGCCCCGGCCCCGGCCCGGCGCAGCGCCCCGGCCCGGCGCAGCGCCCCGGGCCGGCGCAGCCCTTCGCGCCCCCGCGGGCGGAGCAGCCGTGGCCCGGCCAGCCCCACCCCGGTCAGCTCCACCCGGGTCAGCCCCACCCGGGTCAGCCCCAGCCCGGCCGGCCCGCCGGGCAGGACGGGCCGGCGCCGCGGCTGGGCACCAACGGGCAGCCGGCGCGCCCGCAGCGCAGCTGGACCCTGCTGGCGGGCCTGCTCGCCCTGGTCGGCGTGCTGGCCGTGGCCCCCACCGCGGGCGTGGTCCTCGCGCTCGCCGGCGGGGTGCTGGCCCGCACCGTGGACCGCTGCTCGGCGGCCCTGTTCCGCCGCCGCTGGGAGGCCGGCCCGCGCTCGACGGACGCGCTGGCGCTGACGGCCGCGGCCCCCTGGCACGTGCTGCGCGCGGCCCTGTCCACGCTGCTCGCCTCGGTCGTGCCGCTGCTGGTGGGGATCAGCGTCGCCTTCATCGGCGGCACCGTCGCGGGCGCGTCCCCCGGCTCGCCGGAGCTGCTGGCGCTGGGGGGCCTGGCCGGGGTGCTGGTGGCCTGGTTCGGCCCCGGCAGCCGCTCGCTGCAGCGCGGCACGCGCACCGCGGTGCGCACCGCCCTGGCCGGGGAGCGGGCCACCGGCACCGCGATCGGCGTCCTGCTGCTCGTGGCGTTCGCGGCCGCCGTCATGGTGCTGCAGGGCGACACCCCGGACTGGCGGCCGCTGGCGCAGTCGCCGTTCGACCGCCTGCTCTAGCTGCTCCAGGCCCCCGCGGTGCCGCGCGCCGCGCCGGTGCGCCCGGCCGCGAGCGCCGCGCGGCCCAGCGCGGCCAGCTCCCGCCCCCGCTCCGGCCCGCTGGCGCCGTCGGCGACGACGACCGCGCAGCGGAAGCGCAGCTCCTCGCCGTCGCCGAAGGGCACCTCCTGCGAGAAGAACGGCGCCGGGCACAGCGCGGCGAACTGCTCGCTGCGCGCGAACCACTGCGGCGGGTGCTGCGGGTTGTCCCGGTCGTCGAGCAGCAGCACGGTCGAGGCGGCGTCCACCCCGTCGTGCCGGCCGCTGAAGGCCATCCACTCGGCCCGCTGCCCGCGCAGCTCGTCGCCGCCGGCGGTCCGCTCGGTGACCAGGCGCCCGCCGGTGAAGCTGCGCGGCCCGCGCCAGAACAGCCCGCCGTAGCCGGCGTTCTCGCGGCCGTTGGTGGTGGGGCTGCCCAGGGGCAGGTCGCCGCCGGAGACGTTGCGCATCGCCAGGTCCGCGGTGAGGACCCAGGCGTCGGCGGCGGGGGCGGTGAACACCAGCTCGCGCCGCTCGCGCACGACCTCCTCGCCGGACTGCGCGTGCCAGGCCAGCTGGTGCGCGAACCGCGCGCCCCCGCCGCCGTCCTCCCCGGCGGCGAGCACCTCGACGGTGTCCATGGAGCCGTCGTTGTCGAGCTGCACGTAGCCGCGCCCGCGCACGTGCGTGGGCCCGCCCCAGAAGTTGTGCGGGCCCACGTGGGGCAGCGACCAGGCGATCCCCCGGTGCCACACGTGGTCGTGCGGGCGGTACAGGGTCACCTCGTGCCCGGCGGGGGTGCGCAGCGGGTGCAGGTGGGGGCGCGGGGACTCCAGCTGCGCCGCGTCGCTGCGGTAGAGGTAGCGGGCGACCGCGACCTCCCCGCCGGCGCCGGCCAGGTGGACGGCGAAGGCGCCGCCGGGCGCGTCGTGCTCGGCGCGCAGCGCGCCCGCCGCACCCGGTGCGCTCACCGGGCCGTCCCCGCGGCGCCGTCGCGCTCCCAGGGGGCGCCGGTGCCGTCCATGCGCAGCGCGAAGGGGTCCTCGGGGCCGATGTCGCCGCGGCGCACGAGCGTGCCGGTGAACGCCGAGCGGTACACCGCCGCGACCAGCTCCAGGGTGTCGCGGGCGGTGCGCAGCGCCACCGGCGGGGTGGTGCCCGCGTCGAGGGCGTCCAGGACGGCGGCGAACTGCGCCTCGTGGCTGCTGGGCACCCCGGCGGGGCCGGCCGCCCAGGTGCGGGCGACCTCCTCCTCGTGGCCGGGGGCGGCGGTGACGGTGAAGTCCTCGTCGTCGTAGCCGTACAGGTGGGTCAGCTCCACGGTGGCGCGCTCGAGGTCGAAGCGCAGCACGGACGTCTCGCGCGGGGAGACCACGGAGTTCACCACGGCCGCCAGCGCCCCGGAGGCGAAGCGGACGGTGGCGACGGAGACCTCCTCGGTGCGGGTGGGGCGCGCGCCGCGCGCGGCCATCGCGCTGACCTCGGTCCACTCGCCGAGCACGGCGAGCATGACGTCGACCTGGTGGATGCCGTGGCCCATCGTGGGCCCGCCGCCCTCGGCCTCGAAGGTGCCGCGCCAGGGCACCTGGAAGTAGGCGTCGGGCCGGTACCACTGCGTCAGGCAGTTCGCCACGAGGGGCCGGCCCAGCGAGCCCTCGGCCACGATGGAGGCCAGGCGCCGCACGCCGGAGCCGAAGCGGTGCTGGGAGACGACGGCCACCGAGCCCGTCGAGGCCGCCTCGGCGGCCAGCAGGCGGTCGGCCTCGGCCAGGGAGAGCGCCACGGGCTTCTCCACCACGACGTTCGCCCCGGCGGCCAGGGCCGTCTCGGCCAGCGGCACGTGGGTGGCCGGCGGCGTGCACAGGCAGACCAGGTCCACCGGGTGCGCGGCCAGGGCGTCCTCCAGGCGCCCGGCGGTGCCGGGCACGTCCCAGCGCTCGGCGAACCCGCGCGCCTTGGCCTCGTCGACGTCGACGGCGGCCACCAGGCGCACCCGGTCGCCGGCGGCGCGCAGCGCGGCGGCGTGGGCGTGCGCGATGCCGCCGGTGCCGACCACGACCGCGGTGCGGGCGGGGCGCGCGCTCTCCGGGGCGGGTGCGCCCGCGGGGGCGGTCAGCGTGGCCCGTACGTGCTCCACGGTTCCTCCTGGTCCTCGTCGACCGACTGGATAGCGTTTACCGGGGGTAACCGTAGCAAGGCGGCCCCGGCCCCGGAACCCCCCGCGCCGCGGCGGTGCCCGCTACCGGCCCAGCGGCGGGGTGCTGTCGCGCAGCAGCACCGTCCCGCGCACGTGCTCCACGCGCCGCTCGCCGCCGGGGGAGTCCACCAGGTCGAAGGCGCGCGCGCCGATCTCCGCCAGCGGCAGCCGCACGGTCGTCAGCGCCGGGGTGACGTCGCGCAGCGTGGGGATGTCGTCGAAGCCCGCCACGGCCGCGTCGCGCGGCACCCGCAGGCCCGCCTCGCGCAGCGCGGCCATCGCCCCGACCGCCATGACGTCGTTGGCGGCCACCACGCACGGCGGGCGCCCGCCCCGGCGCGGCAGACCGTCCGGCAGCACCGCGCTCAGCGCGGCGTGCGCGCCGTCGCGGGTGAACGGGCCCGGCAGGTCCAGCACCGGCGGGCACCCGCGCGCGGCCAGCGCCTCGCGCACCCCGGCGCTGCGGTCCACGGCGGTGGACACCTCCGGCGGGCCGGGCAGCAGCACGAACTCGCGGTAGCCGGCGCCCACCAGCGCGTCGGCCAGCGCGGCGGCGTCCTCGCGGTTGTCGATGAGGACCGTGTCCACGCCGAGCACGTCCTGCGTCACCGCGGCCACCTGCCCGCCGGAGGCGCGGAACGCCTCCAGCTCCGCGCGCAGCGTCGCCGTGGAGGAGCCGTCCTGCCAGCGGCTGCCGGCCAGCACCACGGCGCGCACCCGCTGCCGGCGCAGCGCCGCCACGTGCGCGACCTCGGTGACCGGGTCCGCCCCGGTGACGGCCAGCGTGACGATGACGCCGGCCGCGGCGGCGCGCTCCATGACGCCGGAGGCGATGGTGGAGAAGTACGGGTCGGCGATGTCGTGGACCACCAGGCCCACGACGTTCGAGCGCCCGCGCGCCATGGCCTGCGCCTGGGCGTTGGGGGAGTAGTCCAGGTGGGCCGCGGCGGCCAGCACCTTCTCGCGCAGCGCCTCGCCGACCACCCGGGTGCTGCCGTTGAGCACGCGCGAGGCGGTCGCCAGCGACACGCCCGCCTCGCGGGCGACGTCGTGCAGGGTCACCGGCCCCGAGGCCGGCGCCCGCCGCGCCCGTCGCCTGACGCCCTGCTCTGCCCGCGGCTCCTCCGACACGCGCCTCATCCTGCCGTGCCGGAGGGGCCCGCAGGGCCGGTGCGCCCTGCCGGGTCCCGGCGGGCCCCCGGGGGAGGCCGGCGGGCCTGAGAGCAGGCCGGCGGGCCTCAGAGCAGGTCGGCGTAGCGCTCCGGGTGCCGCCGCACGTGCAGGCGCACGAAGGAGCACGCCGGCAGCACCCTGGCGCCGCGGGCGCGCACGTCCTCCAGCGCGGCGTCCACCAGGGCGCCGGCCAGGCCCTCGTCCTGGTGCTCGGGCACGACCTCGGTGTGCACGAACGCCAGCACCGTCCCCTCCCCGGTGTCCCGGGGCACGTAGTCGGCGATCGCCACGAGCTCGCCGTCCAGGCGGCCCTCGTAGCGGTGGGCGTCCTCGTCGTGCGCGACGACGAGCCGCTCGGCGGGGGGAGGGGTGGGGGCGTGCTCGGGGGTGCTCACGCCGTCGGGAACGCCCCGGGGGCTGACGCGCTTCCCCGGGCGGGGGTAGCGTCGAGGACGGACGGATCCTTACAACGTTGGAGGAATCAGTGCCCGCACCCGCCCCCGTGAACGCCGTCGTCGACCTGGACGTCACGGGCCCCACCATCTCGCCCCACGTGTACGGGCACTTCGCCGAGCACCTCGGCCGCTGCATCTACGACGGCTTCTACGTCGGGGAGGACTCCGAGGTCCCCCACGAGGGCGGCGTGCGCCTGGACGTCGTGGAGGCCCTGCGCGCGCTGGACATCCCCAACCTGCGCTGGCCCGGCGGCTGCTTCGCCGACGAGTACCACTGGATGAACGGCATCGGCCCCAAGGAGGACCGGCCGCGCATGGTGAACACCCACTGGGGCGACGTGGAGGAGAACAACCACTTCGGCACCCACGAGTTCATGGCGCTGTGCGAGCTGCTGGGCACCGAGCCGTACGTGTCGGGCAACGTCGGCTCGGGCACCGTGCGCGAGATGAGCGAGTGGGTGGAGTACCTCACCCGCCGCGGCGACTCCCCGATGGCGCGCCTGCGCCGCGAGAACGGCCGCGAGGAGCCGTGGAAGGTGCGCTTCTGGGGCATCGGCAACGAGGCGTGGGGCTGCGGCGGCAACATGACCGCCGAGGAGTTCGCCGCCCAGGCGCGCACGTTCGCCACCTACTGCCGCGACCAGGGCGACAACCGCCTGTACCGCATCGCCGCCGGCGCCTCCGACGACGACTACCCCTGGACCGAGGCGCTGATGAGGACCGTCAGCGGCCTGGGGGGCAGGGGCGCCGACGACCGCCACGGGCACGCGCCCATCCAGGCCGTCTCCTTCCACTACTACACGGTCACCGGGCCCACGTGGGAGCAGAAGGGCTCGGCGACGGACTTCACCGCCGAGGACTACTACCGCACGATGCTCAAGGCGCAGGGCATGGAGCGCGTGCTGGGCGGGCACGCGCGCGTCATGGACGCCTACGACCCGGACAAGCGCATCGGCCTGGTCTGCGACGAGTGGGGCACCTGGTTCGACGTCGAGCCGGGCACGAACCCCGGTTTCCTGTACCAGCAGAACACCCTGCGCGACGCGCTCGTGGCGAGCCTGCACTTCGACGTGTTCCACCGCTTCGCCGACCGCCTGGTGATGGCGAACATCGCCCAGACCGTCAACGTGCTGCAGGCGATGGTCCTCACCGACGGCCCCGAGATGGTGCTCACCCCGACCTACCACGTGTTCCGGATGAACCGCCACCACCAGGGCGCGGCGTCGCTGGCGGTGCACGTGCTCAGCGACACCCCCGCCCGCGAGGTCGACGGGCAGGAGCTGCGCACGTTCTCCGCCTCCGCCTCGGTGCGCGACGACGCGGCCCTGCTGTCGCTGACGAACCTGGACGCCGAGCAGCCCGTCACCCTCGTGGTGGACCTGCGCGGCCGCGCCGTCGGCGAGCCCGCCGGCGAGCTGCTCACCGCGGCGGAGCTGTCCGCGCACAACGTGCCCGGCGGCGCGGGCGCCGTCGCGCCGCGCGCCTTCGACGGCGCCCGCCTGGAGGGTTCCACCCTCACCGTCGAGCTGCCGCCGCACTCCTTCGCCACGGTGCGGCTGCCGCTGCTCGGCTGAGCGCGCGGGCCGGGGGCCGCTCGGCCCCCGGCCCCGCGCTCAGCGCACGCCCAGCAGCGCGGCGACCTCGTCCCAGGAGGAGACCACCGCGACGGCGCCGGCCTCGCGCAGCGCGGCGGCGCGCGCGGCGCGCTCGTGCTCGGGCACGAACTGCACCGTGCCGACCGTGCGCACCCCCGCGGCGACCGCGGACAGGGCGCCGTTGATCGAGTCCTCGACCGCGACCGCCTCGTCCGGCGAGAGGCCCAGGTCCTTCAGGGCGTGCACGTACACCGCCGGGTCGGGCTTGCTGGTGGGCTCGGGCAGGGAGTCCTCGGCGCTGTAGCGGCGCCCGAGCCCGAAGAACCCGGCCAGGCCGGTGACCTCCAGGCAGGCGTCCAGGCGCGAGGCGGCGCTGGAGGTCACCGCGGCCAGCGCGAACCGCTCCGCCAGGCGCACCAGCGGCCCGTGCACCGCCGGGTCCTCGCGCAGCACCGTGCGCAGGTGGGCGGTGACGACGTCCTTCTCCTGCGCGACCCACTGCTCCAGGTCGCCGGCCGCCAGGTCCCGCCCGTACCCGCGGGCCAGCTCCTGCGCGGCGGCGCGGAAGTTCTTGCCGTTGGTCATCGACTGCAGCTCGGCGGGGGAGTAGGGGCGCTCGGCGCCCAGCTCGGCCAGGAACCGGTTCGTCACGTCCGCGGAGGCGGCGTAGGCCGGTTCCTCGGACGGGAACAGCGTCCCGTCCGCGTCGCACAGCAGCGTCGTGACCCCGGCGGGGTCGAGGTCCTCGGAGCGGTTCGTCACGCGGCGCCCTCCTGGTCGAGCGTCAGGTACAGCCGGATCACTTCCCGCGGACCCTGCTCCTCCAGGGCCCGCAGCGCCACCTCGAGGGAGGCGGCGAAGTGCTCGTCGTCGGAGAGGCTGTCGAAGACCTTCTCCTGGCTGAGCAGCGCCTCGGGGTCCACGTGCCCCTCCTGGGCCAGCTCGACCAGCTCGTCCGACAGCGGGCCCTCCACGACGATCTCCTCGCCGGCGTAGTCGTACCCGCGCAGGAAGCGCATCCAGCCCGCCACCGCCAGGACGAGGAGCTGGTGGGGCCGCTGCTGCTCCAGCGCGGCGCGCACGGAGGGCAGGACGTAGTTCGGCATCTTCGTCGAGCCGCGCCGGCACAGCCGCAGGAGCTGGTCGCCCATGCGCGGGTTCGACAGGCGCTCCACGAGGCCGCGCTGGTACTCCTCCAGGTCGATCCCCGGCACCGGCGGCAGCAGCGGGACGATCTCCTCGCGCATGAGGTGGACGAGGTAGTCGCGGAAGACCTCGTCGGCCATGAGCTCGTCGATCGTGCGGTACCCGGCGAGGTGGCCGAGGTAGCCCAGCGCGCAGTGGCTGGCGTTGAGCAGGCGGGTCTTCATCGTCTCGTAGGGGGTGACGTCGTCGACGAACTGCACCCCGACCTCGTCCAGCGGGGGGCGCCCGTCGCCGAAGGAGTCCTCCACGACCCACTGGGAGAACGGCTCGGTGATCACCGGCCAGCGGTCGTCCACGCCGGTGGAGGCCGCGATCGCGTCGCGCTCCTGCGGGGTGGTGGTGGGCGTGATGCGGTCGACCATCGAGCTGGGGAACGCCACGCGCTGCTCGACCCAGCCGGCGAGGTCCTGGCCCAGGCGCTCGTCGCGCAGCCGGGCGAAGGAGACCACGGCGGTGCGGGCCGCCCGCCCGTTGTGCTGCATGTTGTCGCAGGAGAGCACCGTGAACGGCGCGGTGCCCGCCTCGCGCCGGCGCGCCAGGGCCTCGGTGAGCAGGCCGAACACCGTGCGGGGGCGCTCGGGGTGCTCCAGGTCCGCGCGCACGCCGTCGTCGTCGGCGTCGAACTCGCCGGTGTGCGGGTCGATCCGGTAGCTCGTGCCCGTGATCGTCATCGTCACCAGGCGGGTGCGCTCGTCGGTGAGCACGTCCAGCACCGCGCCGGGGCCCTCCGCGGCCAGCAGGTAGCGGGTCAGCACCCCCACCACGCGCACGCGCTCGTCCTCGGCGCCGCGCTCGACGACCGCGTACAGGCGGTCCTGCGCCTCGAGGACCTCCCCGATCTGCGGGCTGTGCACCCCCACCCCGACCAGGCCCCAGTCGCGGTGGCCGCGCCGGGCGAGCTCGTCGAAGTACACGGCCTGGTGGGCGCGGTGGAAGCCGCCGACGCCGATGTGGACGACGGAGGGCACCAGCGCCCCGCGGTCGTAGTCGGGGACCGAGACGTCCCCGGGCAGCTCGTGCAGCGTCTTCTCGCCGAGGGGCACGGGCCGGTGGTGTCCTGCTGCGGGCGCGTCGGTCAACGTCGCTCCTCCCTGCGGTCCCGCGGTGCGGGAGCGGTGGCTGTGCTGCCCACCGGTTGGAGCACTCGGCTCGTACCCGCCCGCGCCCCGCTCAAACCCGCGCGGCCGGACCGGGGTGCCCGGCCCGCCGGGACGCGCCGCCCTGCCGGGGGCTTGGCCGCACCCGCGGGCGGGTAGGACGGGGGCAGGGGCGCCGCCGGCCGCCCGCCGCACCCCCGAGGAGCACCGTGAGCCAGAGCGCCCCGTCCCCCGCCGCACCACCGGCCCGGCCCGAGAAGGAGTCCGAGGACGCCTTCGACCGCCTCGTCAGCGAGGGCCGCGACCGCCTCGCCCGCCCCTTCCTGCCGCTGCTGAGCGTCGGGCTCCTCGGCGGCATCGACGTCAGCACCGGCGTCCTGGCGCAGCTGCTGGTGCTCGGCGCCACCGGCAGCCACCTGGTCGCGGGCCTGGCGTTCTCGATCGGGTTCGTGGCGCTGCTGCTGGCCCGCAGCGAGCTGTTCACCGAGAACTTCCTCGTGCCCGTCATGGCCGTCGTGGCCCGGGACGGCACCGTCGCCGCCCTGCTGCGGCTGTGGGTGGTCACGCTGGTCGCCAACCTCGCCAGCGGGTGGGTGCTGATGTGGCTGGTGGTGCAGGGCCTGCCCGGGCTGCGCGCGACGGCCGTCGAGTCCGGCACGCACTACGCCACGCTCCCGATCGGCCTGGAGTCCTTCTGCCTGGCGGTGCTCGCCGGCGTGGTGATCACCCTGATGACGCGCATGCAGCACGGCACGGAGAGCACCGGGGTGCGCATCGTGCCCGCGGTGCTCTTCGGCGCCCTGCTGGCCGGCGGGCAGCTCTTCCACTCGGTGCTGGACTCGCTGCTGGTCTTCGCCGCGATCCACTCCGGCGCCGACGTCGGCTACGGCGACTGGCTGCCGCGCCTGGGCTGGTCCGCGCTGGGCAACCTGACCGGCGGGCTGGTCCTGGTGACCGCGGTGCGGCTGCTGCGGGTGCCGCACCGGGTGGCGGAGGCGCGCCGCGAGGACGGCTGAGGCGCGCCGCGGGGACGGCTGGGGCGCGGGCGGCCGCGGCGGTGCGCCGACCGGCGCGGCGGTCGGCGGCTACCATCGGCGTGCCGGGGTGCTCGTGGCCCGGCACGCCGGCATGGCGCAACTGGTAGCGCACCCGACTTGTAATCGGGCGGTTCTCGGTTCGAGTCCGAGTGTCGGCTCGCGGTGGTCACCGGGCGGCGCGCGAGCGCCGCCCGCCCCCTCAGCCCTTGAAGAAGCGCTCGGCGACGGCGGCCTCGTCGCGCTCCGGGCCGCTGACGGCGTCCGTGCCGCCGTCGGCGTCCAGGGAGGCGTTCAGCCGCTCGGTCAGGGCCGCGAAGCGCCGCAGGGTGTCCTCGCCCCACGGGCCCACCCGCTCGATGAGCTCGTCGCGGCGGGCCTGCCGGGCGGCGTGGACCTTCGCGCGGCCGGTCTCGGACAGCGTCAGCAGCACCGCGCGCGCGTCGACGGGGTCCGGGGTGCGCTCGACGAGCTGGAGCTGCTCCAGGAGCTGCACCTGGCGGCTGAGGGTGGGCTTGCCGATGCGGAAGTAGCGCGCCAGCTCGCTCGGCCGCGCCCGCCCGGTGTCGTCCAGGCGCACGAGGATGCTGTAGGCCTCGAAGTTCAGGTCGGGGTGGACCGCGTGCGCGGTCGCGCGGGACAGGGCGCGGGAGCGGCGCAGGAGCACTCCGAGCTCTCGCTCGAGCCGGGCGACCGCATCGATGCTCATCGCCCGGAGCGTACAGATCGCGGGGCCCGCGGTCCGCCCCCTGCGCGGACCTCCTCCATCTCCCCGACCGCCGCCACCGCCCCCCTCCGCCGCCACAGCCCCCTCCGCCGGCGCCGACGCGGCCGGCGGCCGTCCCGGGCGGCCGCCGGGTGGCGCACTGGCTACGGTGGACGGGCACCCGCCCCGACGGAGAGGTCGCCCGATGAGCAGCGAGCCCGAGGACGCCCCCGTGCCCCGCGACGCCCCGCCGCCGCCCGGCGCTGAGGACCTGTCCGCCGTCGTCGACGGGATCGAGGAGCGGGTGGCCGCCGAGGAGCGCCGCGCCGCCGGGCGCGCACCCGGCGAGGACGAGGGCGCCGCGCAGGACGGTGAGGACGTGCCCGCCACGCCCACCGGCGACGTCGTGCCCAGCGCCACCGGCGGGGACGGCGCCGAACCGGCGGACCCCACGCTGCGCGAGGGCGGCGACGGCGCTCCGGTGTCCGAACCGTCCGACTGAGACCCCGTCGCCCGCCGCCCTCGCTGGTCCCGCGCCCGCGCGGGGTGGCAAGGTGCTCGCGTGCCCCGTTCTGATGACCTGCCCGCCGTCGAGGACCTGCGCGAGACCGGCGACCGCGCCCTGCGGGAGCTGCGCGGGCCGTTCGTGGACTGGCTGCGCCGCAGCGCCGTCGTCGACGAGGAGGTGGGCGTGGAGGGCGTCGCCGACGCGCTCGCCGTCTCGCTGGGCGGGCTGCGCGCGCTGCGGCCCTCCTCCGCCCCCGCCACGCGCACCACCCCCGAGGAGGTGGAGGTGCTCACCGCCCGCGTGCTGCCCGCCCTGGTCGAGGACTCCGACGACGCCGAGGAGGTCCAGGAGGACCTGCGCGCCGTCTGGTACCAGTTCCTCGCCTTCCTGGGCGAGACCGGGCGCTGGAGCGGCACCGCCGGGCACCTGGAGACCTGCCTGGCGCTGCTCGGGCCCGGTGAGGTGGACCCCGCGGAGCTGCTGGCCGCCGCCGCGGAGCAGGTGGGCGCGCGCGAGGAGGACGCCGCCGTCCTGACCTCGTTCCCGGTGCGGGTGGCGAGCGCCGTGCTGGCGCACGTCGGCGCGGGCACCGCCGTGCCCGACGACGAGGAGCTGGCCGCCGACGACGTCGCCGCGGTCCTGGCCGCCCTGGGCGATCACGCCCCGCCCCTCGCGCCGGTCGAGGAGGGCGCGCCGCCGCGGCTGGAGGACGTGCCGTGGCTGCGCCAGGTGGTGCTGGCGATGATCGACCTGGAGCTGCTGGACGGCGAGGACGACGAGCGGCTCGCCCCCGGCGTGGAGGCCGCCACCTGGCTCGACGACGACGAGGACGCCCGCGAGCTGCGCCGCGACCTGGTGGGGCGGTTCCTGCTGGACGACCCCGCCACGCTGGACGGCGGGTTCTCCGTCGCCGAGGCGCTGCTGCCGACGGTCCTGGCCTCCGCGGTGCTGGGCGAGCCGATCGACGAGACGGACCTGGCCGACCTCGTGGAGGAGGCCGGTGACCTCGGCCCGGCCGCGTCCGCCGCCGTCGACGAGGTCCGCGAGCGCATCGACGAGCTGGCCGCGGTCGGCCTGGTCAGCCCCGCCGCGCCGTGGACCGTGCAGCGCGGGTTCTGGCCGGCGGTCTCCGCGGGCATCTCCGAGCAGGCCGAGGAGGGCCCCGGCGGGCTGCTCGGCGGCGACGGGGAACCGCTGTGGTTCGACTCGGTCGCCGACACCCTGGGCCTGGGCGACGCCCAGAAGCAGCAGATCCGCGACATCCTCGGCGGCCGCTGACCCCGCTCCCACCACGCCGGCACCACGACGGCCCGGTCCCCCGCGGGGGACCGGGCCGTCGTCGCGCGCGCCCCCGCTTGACCGGACGGCGGGCGCGGTGGTGCACTTCCACCATTCCGGAACTCTTCCGGAAGGGATCAAGAGCACCGTCGCCCGCACGATCCACCCCGAGGGGAACCGCACGATGAAGCAGCGCACCCTGCGCACCGCCGCCGTCGCGTCCGGCCTGCTGGCCGGCATCGGCGTCCTGGCCGTCCCGCCCGCCTCCGCGGCCACGGCCGGCACCACCCAGGCGGCCGCGGCCGCCTCCACCCTGACCTCCACGTTCGACACCGGCCTGGACGGCTGGGCCGGGCGCGGCGACGCGAAGGTCGAGCAGGTCGCCGGCGCCGGCCGGAACGGCAGCGGCGCGCTGCGCGTCACGAACCGCCTGCAGAACTGGCACGGGGCCACGATCGACGTCACGTCGAACCTGGCCGTCGGCCAGACGGTCGCCGTCTCGTTCTGGGCGAAGCTGACCCCCGGTCAGGCCCCGACCTCGCTGAACGCGACCGTGCAGCTCACCGCGAACGGGTCGGACGCCTACCAGGGCGTCGCCGGCGCCAGCGCCACCGTCAACGCCGACACCTGGACGCAGCTGCGCGGCACCTACACCCTCGGCACCGCCGCCACCCGCGCGCAGCTGTACGTCGAGGGCGCCGCGGGCGTCAGCTTCCTGCTCGACGACGTGCGCGTGGCCCCCTTCGCCGAGACGCCGATCCAGGACGTGCCGGGCCTGAAGGACGTGCTGGGCGCGCAGGGCTTCGAGCACGTGGGCGTGGCCATCGACTCGCGCGAGACCGTCGGGCGCGCCTCGCAGCTCGTGCAGAAGCACTTCAACGCGTTCACCCCCGAGAACGACGGCAAGCCCGAGGTCGTCCAGCCCACCGAGGGCCGCTTCAACTTCTCCCGCCTGGACGCGCTGCTCGACTACGCTGACCGCACCGGCACGAGGGTGTACGGGCACGTGTTCGTCTGGCACTCGCAGACCCCGGCCTGGTTCTTCCAGCGCGCCGACGGCACCCCGCTGACGAACTCCCCGGCGGACCAGGCGCTCCTGCGCGGTCGCATGGAGGCCCACATCAAGGGCATCGCCGACCACCTCAAGGCGCGCTACCCGGACGGGAACTACCCGATCTGGGCCTGGGACGTCGTCAACGAGGTCGTCAACGACGGCGACAACGCCAACCCGCACGACATGCGCGACAGCCGCTGGTTCCAGGTGCTCGGCGAGCACTTCGTCGACGACGCCTTCCGCTTCGCGGACGAGTACTTCCCGCAGCAGAAGCTGTTCATCAACGACTACAACTCCGAGATGCCGGAGAAGCGCGCCGACTACGTCGAGCTCGTCGGCGCCCTGCTGGACCGCGGCGTGCCGATCGACGGCGTGGGCCACCAGGTGCACGTCGACTTCGGCCGCCCGGTGCAGTGGCTGGACGACTCCCTCACGGCGGTCGAGAAGCTCAGCGCCCAGAAGGGCAAGCCGCTGCTGCAGGTCATCACCGAGCTGGACGTCAGCACCTCCAAGGAGGTCGTGTCCGCCGACGTCGGCGGCGGCGGGCGCCCCGCGCGCGCCACCGAGGACGACGCGGCCGCCGCGGCGGAGAACGGGTACTACTACCGCGACCTGTTCGACGTCCTGGAGAAGCACTCGCGCTCCATCGAGTCGGTGACGTTCTGGGGCATCAGCAACGCCCGCACCTGGCTGCGGACCTGGCCGATCGCCCGCCCGTGGGAGCAGCCGCTGCCCTTCGACGACGACCTGCAGGTCACCCCGGCCTACTGGGGCATCGTCGACCCCTCGAAGCTGCCGCCGCGCCCGGCGGACTTCCTCGCCCCGCGCATCGCCGCCAAGGACCCGGTGCGGGTGCTCTCCACCAGCCCCGCCGGCGCGAAGGTGCACTACGTCCCGCCGGTCGCCGGCGACACCCGCGACGGCGTGCTGACGCCGAACTGCGCCCCGGCCCCGGGCGCGCAGTTCGCCATCGGCACCACGACGGTGACCTGCTCGGTGTCCGACCGCGCGGGCAACGCGGCCACCCCGGTCTCCTTCGACGTGGTCGTCACCCCGCCGCCCACCACGACGAAGCTGTACCAGCAGGTCAACAACGGCCCGGTGGTGCGCGCCAACGCGCACCAGACCGTCCAGGTGGTCGTGCAGCTCGGCAACAGGGGCACCGGCAAGCTGCTGGGCAGCTCCTTCTCCTACCGCTGCACCCCGGTCGGCACCGCGCCGTTCGCCCTGGAGCTCGCTCCCGGCTCGGCGCAGCAGGTCGGCAACCGCGACTACGGCGCGGGGCAGAACGCGAACCTCACCCTGCGGGCGCGGCCCACCGCGACCGGCACGGCGACGTTCGACTGCACCGTGTCGATGACCGACGCGTTCGGCGCTCCCGTCAGCGCCACGACCCGCGTCACGATCGACGTCCGGAAGTGACGTCCGCCGTCCCCGCAGCGCCGCGCGCGCTGCGGGGACGGCCCTTTACCGCACCGACCGCGTGCGGCGCGAGGTTTCGCGCGGACCTGACAGGGCTGCGACAGCCAGCTCCGGCAGCGGGGACACCGCCGGTGGCGCACTGCTAGAACTCACCCGTCGGGACCGCTCCACCGGGTCGCGGCGCGACCCAGGCCGCCCAGCGCCCACCGGAGGGACCATGGCCACCACCGTCGACAACGCCGGCAGCGGCAGCCCGGACGTGGCCGTGCGCGCCGCGCGGCTGCTGGAACTGGCGCAGCGCAGCGCGGACGCGCTGGTGGACGAGGCCCGGCAGCGCGCCGAGCGCATCGTCGCCGACGCCGAGGAGCGCGCCGTCGCCCGCGAGGAGGCCGCCCGCGAGGCGGTGCTGGCCGCCCACGTGCGCAGCCAGGAGCAGCAGGCGCAGGCGCAGGAGGCGCTCGTCGCCCTGCAGGAGGCCCAGCGGGCCGCGCAGGCGCAGGCCCGCGCGCTGGCCGGGGACCTGCTGGCGCTGGCCGAGCGGTGCGAGCCCGGTGCGCCGGGCAGCACCCGGGCCGGCTGACGGGCGGGCACCCCGTGGACATCCCCGCGATGCGGGCCAGCTTCGCCAAGGCGGCCGCCGCCGGCGACGACGCCCCGCTGTACTTCTACTCGCACCTGTTCCTGCGCCACCCCGAGGTGCGGCCGATGTTCCCGGTGTCGATGGTGCACCAGCGGGACCGGCTCTTCCGGGCGCTGGGCCAGGTGGTCGACCTCGTCGACGACCTGGACTCGCTCGTGCCGGTCCTGCAGCAGCTGGGCCGCGACCACCGCAAGTTCGGCACCCTGGCCGCGCACTACCCGGCCGTCGGCGCCAGCCTGCTGGCCACGCTGCAGCACTTCGACGACGCGTGGGACGAGGACCTGGCGCGCGACTGGGGCGCCGCCTACGAGCTCGTGGCGAAGGTCATGGTGGAGGCCGCCGAGGCCGCCGCGCAGGAACCCGCCTGGTGGGACGCGAAGGTCGTCACCCACGAGGTGCGCTCGATGGACGTGGCCGTGCTGCGCCTGCAGACGCAGGTGCCGCTGGGCTACCGCGCCGGCCAGGCCGTCTCCGTGGAGACCGAGCTGCGGCCGCGGCTGTGGCGGTACTACTGGCCGGCCGGCCCGCAGCGCCCGGACGGGCTGCTGGAGCTGCACGTGCAGGCCCACGACGGGGGACCGGTCAGCTCCGCGCTCGTGCGCCACCTCGGCGTGGGCGACGTGCTGCGGCTGGGCCCGGCGCAGGGCACCGCCACGCTGCTGGAGTCCGGGCGGGACCTGCTCATGGTCGCCTCCGGCACCGGCCTGGCGCCCCTGAAGGCCATGGTCGGGGAGGTCGCCGCCACCTCGCCGGGGCGCCGGGTGCACCTGTTCGCCGGGGCCCGCGACGAGGCGGGGCTCTACGACCTGCCCGACCTGCGCCGCCTGGAGGCCGAGCACCCCTGGCTGACCGTGACGCCCGTCCTGACCGGCGAGGGCCGCACCGCCCGCTCCCCGCACGAGCGCGGCGACCTGCCCGAGGTCGTCCTGCGCCACGGGCCCTGGACCGCCCGCGACGTCCACGTCGCCGGCGACCAGCGCACGGTGGAGCGCACGGTGGAGGCGCTCACCGCGCACGGCGTCCCGCCGGAGCGGGTGCGCGCGGAGGTCCAGGCCCCGAGCAGGCCGGGGCCCGACGTGGGAGGGGAGGTGGCGCGGTGAGCGACGACGGCGGTGCGCGAGCGGCGAGCGCGCAGGTGGACGGGGCGGTGGCCACGGGGGTGGGCGAGCGCCCGGAGGACCGGGTGGGCCCCGCGGACGTCGAGGCCGTCCGCTTCAGCACCTCGGGCGTGCTGCAGCGCGGCTACGACGTGAGCCAGGTCGACGACTTCCTGGACCGGGTGCGCGCCGAGCTGGTGCGGGCGCAGGCCGAGCGCGAGCGCCTGGAGGCCGAGACCGCCCAGCTGCGCGAGGAGGTCAGCGCCCTGCGCGAGCAGGCGCCTGCCGCGCAGCCCGTGGACCCCACCGAGCAGGCGGTGGGGATCCTCTCGGCGGCGCAGCAGACGGCCGACCAGTACGTCGCCGACGCGGAGGGCTTCAGCCGCATGCTCGCGGGCCAGGCGCGCGAGCAGTACGAGAACCTGCTGCAGCGCGCCCGCGAGGAGGCCGACGAGGTGCTGCGGGCCGCGCGGGCCTCCGCCGGCGCGGCCGCGGACGCCGCGGCCACCCCGGCACCGGCACCGGCCCCGGCGGCGGTCCCGGCTCAGGCCGGGCCGGCGCAGGGCCCCACCGCCGAGGAGGTGCGCGAGCAGGTCGCCTACCTGCAGGCGTTCGGGCGGGCCTGCCGCACCCAGCTGCGCACCTACCTCGAGGGGCTGCTCGCCGACGTGGAGGCGCAGTGGGGCCGCGCGGACCCGTCGGCGCTGCCCGCCGCGACCGCGGCCGGGCAGCGGCCCGCGCCGGGTGGCACCCCGCTGGACTCCCCGCTGCCGGCGCCGGGCGCCGTCGACGGGCACCGCGCCGTGGTCGACCTCACCGGCAGCGACGGGACGGTCCCGGCGCACCGCTGAGGGCGCCGGGTCCCCCGGGACCCGGGGGGCGGGACCCCGAACGGCGGGCGCCGGGGGTCAGGGCGTCAGGACGACCTTGCCGCGCCGGCCGCGCTCCTCGGCCGCGCGGTGGGCGTCGGCGGCCCGCTCCAGCGGGAACGTCGCGGACACCCGGGTGCGCAGCCGGCCGGCGGCGACGTCGGCGACCAGGCGCTCCAGCAGCGGCGGGTCCAGCTCCACGAGCATCACCTGCTGCTCGATGCCCGCGCCCGCGGGCGCGTCCGGCACCGGCCGGGTGCTGACGACCCTCCCCCCGCGCGCGACCGCGGGGAACAGCGCCTCGCCCACGGGGACGGCGTCGACGACGGCGGGGAAGGTGCCCACCGCGTCGTAGGAGGTGTCCCGGGGCAGCACGACCGCGGCCCCCAGGGCGCGCACCCACTCCTCGTCGCCGGTGCCGGCGACCGCGGTGACGCGGTGCCCGGCCCGCGCGGCGAGCTGCACGGCGTACCCGCCCACGGCGCCGCCGGCGCCGGTGACCAGCACCTCGGAGCCCGGCCGCAGCTCCAGCAGCTCCAGCAGCTGCGCGGCGGTGAGGGCGTTGAGGGGGATCGTGGCCGCGTCCACGGCGCTCAGGCCCTGCGGGCGGGGCAGCACCCACGCCCGCGGGACGGCGATGCGCTCGGCGTAGGCGCCGACGCGGCCGTGCTCGGCGTACCAGGGCACCATCCCGACGACCGCCGAGCCGACGGGCAGGTCCTGCACGTCCCCGCCCGCGGCGCGCACCGTGCCGGCGAAGTCCCAGCCCGGCACGTACGGCGGGCGGGCGGAGTCGCCGACGGTGTGGCCCTCGCGGGCGGCCAGGTCGGTGGGGTTCACCCCGGCGGCCTCGACCTCGACGAGCACCTCCTCCGGGCCGACGTCGGGCTCGGGGCGCTCCACCACCCGCAGGACCTCGGGACCACCGGGCTCACTGACCTCCACGACGCGCACGTCCCCGTTCCTACGCGCTCCGGCGGCCGGGCGCACCCGGGGAGCGGGGCGGCGGGGCGGCGGGGGAGCGGTTCAGCCGCGCGCGGCCACGTCGTGCAGGGCCCGGCGCTTGACGGCCTCGCCGAACAGGGACAGCCCCGCGTTCAAGCCCAGCAGGCCCGCGGTGCCCTCCGCCACCCACGCGCCCGTCGCGCTGCCGCGGGCCCGGCGGGCGGCGGCGTCGGTCACGACGCACACCCCGGCGCCGACGAGGAGCAGACCGGTCGGTGCGAGGCGCTGCCAGGCGCGGAAGTCGTCCACCCGGCCAGTGTGGACCGCCGGCGCCCGCCGCGCAGGTGCGCGGCGGGC
>NZ_JBJLSG010000028.1:0-46503 GCF_050871925.1 Kineococcus gurbantunggutensis | reverse complement strand
AGGCGGCGCAGGGCGCCGCCTGCTACGCCGAGCGGAACCCGGGCGTCCCCGGCATCCAGGGGATCGCGCTGCACGCCCGCGCCCTGCTCGACGAGGACCCGGAACTCCTGGCCGAGGCCGTGCGCGTCCTGGCGACGGGACCGAGGGTTCCCGTGTACTCGGTGGCCGCCGGTGACCTCGCTGCGCTGCTGGCCGGGTCCGAGCGGCGCGCCGAGGCGCTGCAGGCCTGGCGCCGGGCCAGCGACGCCCTGCGGTCCTGGGGGGCGAGCACCGTCATCGTCGATCCGCGAGCGCTGGCCCTGCAGGACGGCGACCAGCCGGCCCGTGCGCAGCGGTCCCGCCCGGTCAGCGGTTGGGACGCCTTGACCGCGGCCGAGCAGCGCGTCGCCGAACTCGTCGGCCGGGGCGGCACCAACCGCTCGGTCGCCTCGCAGCTGGGTGTCTCCCCTCACACGGTCAGCACCCACCTGAGAGCGGTCTTCGGCAAGCTGGGCATCAACTCGCGGGTGCAGCTGGCCCACACCGTCGCCGCTCGCCGCGACTGACGCCGCACGAGGCGGCCGGTGCCGGCAGCCGCGGGCGCCGCGGACGGCCCGGCTCGACGTCCGCAACGCCCCCCGGGCGGCGCGCGCGGACCCGGCGCGCCCCTGTGCGCCCGCTACGCTGACCGGCAGCCTGGACCAGGGAGACCCCGTGACCGTGCTGCTCGACACCGACCTGCTGCCCGAGGCCGACCGCGCCGACGCCGTCCACGCCGCCTACGACGGCCAGCACCCGCGGCGCACCGTCGTGCTCGGTCCCCGCCCCGTGCGCCACCGCGTCCAGCGCCTCGAGCTCGGGCCGGAGGTGCACCTGCTGCGCACCGCGGGCAACGCCCTGGACATCGTCCGCACCCCCGGGCAGGTGCGTGCAGACGCGCCCGAGCACGTGGCCATCGGCTGGCACCGTCGCGGGGACGCGCTCGTCTCGACCGCCGGCGGTGACAGCGGCATCCCCGCCGGTGAGCTGAACTGCGTGGACATGACCGCGCCCTACCGGTTGAGCCACCGCACCGCCCACGACCACGACGTGCTCATCCTGAGCAACCGGCAGGCGGGGGTCCCGGTCGACGTCGTCCGGGCCGCTGCGCCGGCGCTGCGCCGCAGCCCCGTCTACGACCTGGTGCGCCGGCACCTGGCCGGCCTGCACGTCGCGGTCGCCGGGCTGCCGGCCCGGCACCGCCCGCTCACCGGGCAGGCCACCCTCGCCCTGGTGCGCGCGCTGCTCACCACCGCAGCGGACTGCGCGAGCGCCGACGACGCGATGGACGCGGCGCTGGAGACGCGGATCACCCTCTACGTGGACGCGCACCTCGGCGAGCGCGACCTGACCGTCGAGCGCATCGCCGCGGCGCACGCCGTCTCCGTGCGCCACCTCTACACCCTGTGGGCCCGGGCGGGGCACCCGCTGACGCCGGCCCAGTGGATCCTCGAACGACGGCTGCAGCTGGCGCAGCAGCTGCTCGCGGCCGGACCTGGCGTCAGCATCGCGGTCATCGCCCGCCGCTGCGGTTTCGCCGACCACAGCCACTTCAGCCGCCGGTTCCGGCAGGCCTTCGGCCTCTCCCCGACCGAGTGGCGGGTGGCGGCCGGTCGAGGAGCGGCGCGGTGAGCGTGCTCCTCGACACCGCGGCGCTGCCGGCCGCCCAGCGGGCCCAGGCGCTGCAGGAGTCCTTCCGCGGGGAGAGCGCGCAGCGGGTCACCTCCGTCGGCGCCGGCCCGGTGCACCACCGCATCGACCTGGTCGAGCTGGGACCCGAGGTGCGCCTGCGCCGCACCGTCGGCAGCCCGCTGCACGTGGTCCGCGACGAGCGCCACGTGCGGCGCGAGCCGTCGGAGCACGTGAGCTTCGGCCTGCAGCGGGCCGGCACCTCGCTGCTGTCGGTGGGCGGCAGCACCGGCCCGACGCGCGCCGGCCACCTGCACTGCGTGGACACCACCCGACCCTACGAGCTCCGGCAGCGCGGGACCAACGAGCGCGACGACCTCGTCGTGGCCGACCAGCAGCTGGGGGTGTCGGTGGACGTGGTCCGCGCCGCCGCACCGGCGCTGGCCCGCAGCCCCGTGCACGACCTGGTCCGCGACCACCTGGCCGGCCTGTTCGACGCCACCGCCCAGCTCGCCGCCAACCCCCGCCTGCTCGCCGGCCAGGCGACGGTGGCGCTCCTGCGGACCCTCCTGCTGACCGCGGCCGAGCACTCCGCCGGGCGGGGTGCTCTGGCCGACTCGCTCGAGCACCGGGTCCGTGCCTACGTCGACGCGCACCTGGGCGACCCGGAGCTGTCGATGGAGGTGGTCGCCGCTGTCCACCACGTGTCGGTGCGGCACCTCTGCAACGCGTGGGCGCGCGCCGGTCACGAGCGCACCCTCACCCGGTGGATCACCGAGCGGCGCCTGGAACGATCCCGCGAGCAACTGCTCGCCGAGGGGTCAGCGTCGACGAGCATCGCCGCCGTCGCCCGCCGATGCGGCTTCTCCGACCCCAGCCACTTCAGCCGCCGGTTCCGTGCCGCGTACGGCATCACGCCCCGCGAGTGGCGGGCCGTGCGATCGGGTGCAGCGCCGAGGTCCCGAGGGGGTGTCGTGCCGACCCCCTTGAGGCCACCGCCATGAGCGTGTGACCGGCCCCTGGCTGCGACGTGGTGGCCGGGGCAGGGGCAGCAGGAGCCTCGGCGTGTCACCACGGACGCCGAGGCTGCGAGGGACGGTTGCGGCGCGCTGTTCGCCCCACCCGCGCACCGGTGAGGGCGGGGAGGAGCCGGTGCGCTCACGAGCAGGCGCGCTGGGTGCGGCGGCGCTTCCGCGCTCGCCGACCTGGACGCGTGGATGGCTGATCGCGCCCGTGCCCGGTGG
Source organism: Kineococcus gurbantunggutensis (assembly GCF_050871925.1). NCBI lineage: Bacteria > Bacillati > Actinomycetota > Actinomycetes > Kineosporiales > Kineosporiaceae > Kineococcus > Kineococcus gurbantunggutensis. The sequence goes on along the minus strand of NZ_JBJLSG010000028.1, from coordinate 43,612 downwards.
GTGGGGTGGGCCCGGTGAGCCTCAAGTGCCGGGCCGGCGAAGACCGACGGCGTCGTGGCGCCAGAACACCTCGGGGTAGACCAGGGTGCCCGTCATCCACGGTTCGTACGCAGGCAGTAGGAAGACCTGGAAGGCGGCCTCGGGGATGCGCAGGGAGGGCCTGCGCAAGCCGTGTTGAGCGCCGGGCTGGAAGCCTAGGCGCGCGTAGTAGCCGGGATCGCCCTCGAGGAACACCAGGGGCACGGCCCGTGTGCTGTCGTGCTGCAGCGCTGCCGCTACCAGGGCCCGTCCGATGCCGCGGCGCTGCACCGTGGGCAGCACGGCCAGCGGGCTGAGCACGCGCACGCTGACCAGGCGGCGCGGTGCGTCGAGCAGCGCGTCGGTGAGCACGAGGTGGCCGACGACGGTGCCGTCCGTCTCGGCGAGCAGGGAGAGCCCGTGGCCGGCGCTGACCCGGGCGCGCAGGTCCTCGACCAGGTCGGCCACGGCCCGTCCGTGCTCGTCGAAGGCCTGCAGGTGCAGCTGCCGCACGGCGGGCCGGTCGCCGGGCTGCTCGCGGCGGTAGTGGATCTGCTTCACCGTGCTGCCGCGGTGGGACGGGTTCCTGCGTGGACGAGTTGCGCTGTCGGGTTCCCGCGCGTGCCCGCCGGGCAGGGCGGTGCCGGGGCACCCGGTGGGCGCTGTCGTGGCATCGGTGGATCTCGCAGCACGCGGGCATCCTGCGTCCCGTGCGCCCCTGCCCGCACCCTCTTTTCACTCTGGGCGTGGAGCCCGGCCGTGGTGAGCGCTCGGCGCTCGCAGGCGCTGACCGGGCCGGGGTGCCCGGGTGCCGGAAGTGGCGCCTGAACCGGTGGCCGTGAGCGCGCGTGCTGCTCAGCCGATGCTCACGGGGCCCGACCGCCGCCGGTGTCACACAGTGAGGGTCAGCGGGCCGCGGCCCACGCCGCCCACGACCGGTGCGGCGGTGCAGCAGCAGGCGGGCGCGCGCCGGCCAGCTCCTGCTCGCCGGGTTCCTCGAAGTGCTCCCGCCAGCGCGCCAGGTCCTGGGCACTCACAAGCCGTTGCGTTGGTCCGTCGCAGGTAGTCGACGGGCACAGATCAACGTCACCGCCAGACGGGCCAACGCGGTGATCGTGGTGACGCTGGTGTCGTAGCGCAGCGCCAGCCGCTTGCAGCTCAGCAGCCAGCTGATCGTGCGCTGGGCCACCCAGCGGAGGGGGCACCTCCCGCTTGTGGGGGACTCGCCGACCTCAACGGCGCCCCGCCGGTCGTGACCTTGACCAGCGGCAACCGCTACGAGCACATCGACGAGTCACCCAGCTGCTGCCGCTGGTCGATGCCTTCCCGACCGTTCGAGGAGTCCGCGGCCGACCCCGCTTGCGACCGCGCTGCCTCTCCGCCGACCGTGGCTGCGCTACGGCGTCTACCGCCGCGCACGACGACAACGCGGCATCACCCACGGTTCTGGGCTCTGCCGTGTTCGCCGGGTGGTGGAGCGGACGTTCGCCGGGGTACCTCCCGGTTGCGGGGGCGCTGCACCGGTTCAAGCGACTGCGGACCCGCTGCGAGGTCCGCGCCGATCTGCACCTGAGGCTGCTGCAGCCGGCCTGCTCGCTGGTCCGCTGCCGCAGAGTACCGGCGTCACAGTGAGAGGGACTGCAAGGAAGACCGACCAGGCCTCGACGCTCAGCAGGCGTCAGCTGCCCAGCACTCCCTCAGGCGACGTAGGTGTAGCCCGAGCCGGGGTTCTCCGCGTTGTGTATCACCTTGTCGAGCTCGGCGCGGGCCGCCAGCAACTCCTGGATCTGCCGATCGATCCGTTCACGTTCGTGCTTCAGCCGCCCGCGCACTTCAGGGGTGGACGTCTTGGTGTCGACGCACGGCAGCAGCTTGGCCACCGCCTTGCTGGACAGGCCCGCCGCGTAGAGCTGCTGGATGAGCTTGACCCGGTCGACGGCCGTCTCGCCGTAGTGCCGTTGCCCGCTGGGGCTGCGCTGAGCGGACAGCAGTCCCTGCTCCTCGTAGTAGCGCAGAACTCGAACACTCACCCCCGCAGCCGCGGCGACCTCACCGATCCGCACTCCCGTACCTCCGCTCCCGGTGAACTACTTGCCTCTCACATCAGTGTCAGGGTTTAGCGTAGTTGACGTGAACATCGACAGCACCACCACCGCACTGGTCACCGGTGCCAACCGCGGCATCGGGGCGCACTTCGTCAGTCAGCTCCTGGAGCGTGGGGCCACGGTCTACGCCGCCGCCCGCCGACCTGACTCCATCGACGTCCCCGGGGCCCGCGTCCTCGCGCTGGACATCACCGACCCCGAGGCCGTCGCCTCGGCCGCGCGGAGCGCCGGTGACGTGAACCTCCTGATCAACAACGCGGGGTCCTCGACGTGGGTGGACCTCCTGGGGGACCTGGACGCCGTTCGCGCCGAGATGGACGTGAACTTCTGGGGAACCCTCTCGATGGTGCGCGCGTTCGCGCCGATCCTCGCCGCGAACGGCGGCGGCGCGGTGGTCAACATCGCCTCGGCGCTCTCCTGGTCCGCCTACCCCGGCAACGGCGCCTACGCCGTGTCCAAGGCGGCGAACTGGAACATGAGCAACGCCCTGCGTCTGGAACTGGCGAGCCAGGGAACCCTCGTCACCTCAGCGCACCTGGGGGCCACCGACACCGACATGATCAAGGGCTACGACCTGCCGAAGAACGACCCCGCCGACGTCGCCCGCGCGGTCCTCGACGGCGTCGCGGCGTCGAGGATCGAGGTCGTCGTCGACGAGTCGACCGAGGTGATCAAGGCCTCGCTGGCCAAGGACCCGGCAGAGTTCTACCGCCAGTTCCTCACGGCCTGACCGCCGCACCGCTGAGCGCCACACCGCTGAGCGCTGCGGCTTCACCGCGGTGGCGTCCCGGTGAGCGCGCGCAGGACGCCGAGGTACTCGCGCAGCGCGGTGCGCACGTCCTCGGCGCTCCAGCGCAGCCCCTCCTCGCCCACGGTGACCTCGGTGAAGGCCAGGCCCGGCGGCAGGCCCGGTTCGCGCCAGGTCCCGGTGAACAGCGCGGTGCCGCTCTGCTCGGCGTGCCGGGTGGCGGCCTCGGTCAGCACGTCGGCGCGGTGGGGCAGCCACACCTGGAACTGGTGGGTGTGCGGGACCAGCGGGTGCACCTTGGACCAGGCCGCGCCGGAGGCGGCCAGCTCCCGGCCCAGGGCGTCGGCGACCAGCCGGGCGTGCTCGACGCGGGCGGGCAGGCGGGGCAGGTCGCGGGCCAGGCCGTGCAGGGCGGTCAGTGCCGCGGGGTGCTGCTGGAAGATGTTGCCGCCGTAGCGGTGGCGCTCCAGCCGGGCCTGCTCGACGAAGTCCGCGGGACCGGCCAGCGCTGCGCCGGACAGCCCCCGCAGGGACTTGTAGAAGGAGACGTAGACGCTGTCGGCCAGGGCGGCGATCTCCTCCAGGCCGTGGCCGAGGTGGGTGGTGCTCTCCCACAGCCGGGCCCCGTCGAGGTGGACGCGCATTCCGCGCTCGCGCGCCGCGTCGGTGACCGCGAGGAGTTCGTCCCAGCTGGGCAGCAGGAACCCGGCATCGCGCAGGGGCAGTTCGAGCACGAGGGTCCCGGCCGGCTCGGGCAGGGCCCGCACGTCCTCGGCGGTGGTGGGGCGCGGCTGGGTGGTGACCGGGACGGTGCTCAGACCGGCGAGGCGGGTGAGGGCGTCGGACTCGTGCACCTGCGGGTGGGACAGGGCGTGCAGCGCCACCGTGCCCGGTCGGCTGCCCCGCCCCGCGCCACGTCCCGCACCCGGTGCGGCGTCGTGGGCCCAGCAGCGCAGGGCGGCCTGCTGGGCCGTGGTGCCGGAGGGGAAGAAGGCGGCGTCCTCGGTGCCCAGCAGGGCGGCGACGCGTCGCTCGAGGTGGCCGACGACGCCGCTGCCGTAGAGGTCGCTCGGGGCATCGAGGTCGACGCCCAGGTCGCCGGCCGCGCCGGCGGCGTCGGCCAGGGCGTCCAGGCGCTGGCGCAGCGTGGCGGTGGTGGTGGGGCGCTCCAGGACGCGGGTGGCGCGCTGGAGCGCGCGGATCTCGCGTTCGCCGCGAGCGGCGCGCCTGCTGCTGTTCACGGCGATCAGCGTACGTGGGGCGCCGGTGGGTGGTTGGGCTGGTGTGGGCGCTGCCGCCGGTGGTGGACGTGCTGGTCCTCTGCAGGTCCCCGTCGTCTGCGCATGCCCGCTCGCGCCCTGGCCCCCCGCGCTCTGGCGGTGGAGTACCACCGGCAGCCCCTCGGTCCGTCAGCGCGGGTGGGGCCGTCCTGCACGGGCGGGCCCTCGAGGTCGATGAGCGCGTGCGGCACCCCTGCTTCGCGCAGCAGGGCACCCAGCGCCGCGGCCGCGGTGCTCTTGCCGGCCCCGACGGTGCCGGTGCTTGGCGCCGCGGCAGGCAGGAGGGATCGAGCTGGTGGTGGGCCGGTGGGCGGGGCAGGAGTCGGTGGCTGGCTCAACGGGGCTCCTCGGTGAGCTGCCGGATGCGGGCGCTGATCCAGCGCGCGTCGCGCCGGTACAGCTGCACGTGGGCGCGCAGGTGCGCGTGTCCCTCCTGGCGCGCGCGGCGGTGAAGGCGGCCAGGTCCTCCAAGCGCTGCACCGCGGCCGCGGGCACCTCACCGGGCTGCACCCAGGGGCCGTAGGCGCCGCAGAGCAGGTGCAGGCGCCGGGCCCGCTCGGGCACACCGGTGGTGATGGCATCGGTGTTGTCCGGGTGCGTCAGCGGCACCAGGCGGTACGCCAGGTGGGCCAGGTCTCACACCCGCGGACCCGGGGAGGCGGTGTCCCAGTCGATGAGCCCGCTCAGGCGCTGGTCGGTGAAGACCCTGTTGTAGGGGGCGACGTCGTTGTGGCAGATCACCTGTACCGGTTCGTGCCCGCTCAGCCGCCAGTTCGCGCCGTGGGTGTCGAAGCCGGCGCTGGCGGCGTGCAGCTGCGCCAGCAGGCGGGCGGCGTCGGTCAGGACCTCACCGCGCCAGACCCAGGACGGCAGCGGGTGCTGCGGCACCTGACCGGGCAGGTGGGAGGTGCTGTCGCGGCCGTGCTCGTCGATGCCCAGCGGTGCGGGCACCTGCGTCACGCCCCGACGGTGCAGGTGGGCCAGCAGGCGCTGGATGGTCGGTGTCCACGCACCCGCGGGGCGCCGCACGCTGGCGCCGATGCGCACGGCACCGCCGCTGTTGCCGCTGTGGAGCACCTCCTCGACCTGTGGTGCACCGGCGTCCCTCGGCGCGCCGGCTTCCTCGTGAGCGTCCACGATCGCCATGCTGGGGCAGCGAGGGCCGCTGCAGCCACTGCTTTGCCTCGCGGCGATCGGTCGCTCTCGGCCGGACGTCGCCTCGCCGGGGTCACCCAGTGGGCGTGTCCCGGGGAACCACTCGCTCTTGTGGCAACGAGTTGACGCGAGCGATCAGCTCGAAGTCCTTCTCCAGGTGCAGGAGCGTCAGCTCGTGTTCGATGGCCGTGGCGGCCAGCAGCAGGTCCACCGGTCCAGGGGGCCGGTGCCAGCCTCGGTGGGTCAGGCGCTCCTACAGGTCCTGCGCGCGAGCGCTGAGCTCGATGACGGTCATCGCTTCGGTGATGTCGGCGATGACGTCGCGGTGGTCCTGCGGGGAGCGGCGGAGAACCCGATCTCCGGCACGTTCGGGCGAGCGATGGCGAGCAGGTCCGCGCGCAGGAGCTTGTTCCACCGGGCGGTCACGACCGGTTGGTGCCGGCGGTCGTGGGCGGACTCGTCGAGCAGGAAGCTCACGCAGCGCCTTGCCGCTGGTCCTCGACAGCAGGCGCCTCGACGCCGTCACCGTTGGCCTTGGAGTGCTCCTGGAGCAGGGGGGGCGAAGTAACCGCTCTCGGCGCGGGTGATGAGACGTTCGGCCGCGGCGCGGCGGCGTTCCTGGTGCAGGGGCGCGCGCAGGGCGGCTTCGACGGTGTCGCACTTGGCGGTCGTCCCGGTGAGGGCGGCCACCTGGGCGAGCAGGTCGTCGTCGATGTCGATGTGGGTCTTGCTCACGTGCGACCTCCCGATCGTGTACACGTCGACGGTAACCGGTGTACACGAGGGTGGCTACGACCACGGCAGTCGTCCCGTGGGTTTTCGTGGCGGCCGGGGATCACGGGTGGATCGACCGGCTGCGACGCACCCGGCGAAACTTCCTGACCGCCTGAGCCCGCAGGCCTGACCGCGAAGCCAGGCACTGCGCTTCTGCCCACTGCAGCCCATGCGTGCCGGGGTGCCGGGGTGCCGGGGTGCCTCAGCCGATCCGCTGCGCCAAGGACACGATGATCCCCTCCGGCCCGCGCACGTACGCCATCCGCCAGATCTCCTCGTACTCACCCACGCCGCCGACCAAGCCGTACCCGTTCCTGGCCAGCGGCTCGAGGAGGGCGTCGAGGTCGTCGACCTCGAAGGCCACGTTGCGCAGGCCCAGCTCGGTGGACATGGCGGTGGGCGAGCCCGGCTGGTGCTGGGGCCGCTCGAAGGTGGACAGCTCCACCGAGGTGCCGCTCTGCGGCGCCTGCAGCACGACGATGCGGGTGCGGGAGGCGGGGATGCCGATGACGGTGTCCAGGAAGTCGCCTTCGACCACCATCGGGCCCGCCTGGACCCGCAGGCCCAGGGCGACGAAGAAGGCGCTGACCTGCTCGAGGTCGGCGACGGTGACGCCGACGTGGTCGAAGCGGCGGATCGATGGCATCGAGGTCTCCTGCGTGGCTGCTCACCGGGCGGCGGCGTTGCCCGCCGGCCGCCCGTCGCTGTCGCGGGTGGGACCGCAGGCAGGTCTTGGACTCATCGCCCGACCAGTACGAGACGCCCCTCGTCCACGGGCGACGGGGATGGCCCCGTTCCTGCGGACCCGCTGGTCCTGATGTGGTCGACCGGGTCGTGATCACCGCGTTCGCAAGAGCGGGGTGAGGTCCCCGCGTGCTCCGACGCCCTGCACCCCTGATCGAAGCACCTGCTGATGCCGCTACCGGTGAGGGCTCACCGTCACGCAGCTGCGCACTCACCGTCGGGTGAGCCGTCCGAGCAGTACGAGCACGGCTGCGGTGGTGAGATGGTCGCTGTGGACGGTGCGCAGCAGGGGCAACACGTGCACGGGGGCGACGAGGACGGCCGGGGTGCAGCGCAGGGTGCCGTGCCAGGCCGGGCGTGGCTGGCGGCCCTGCCCGCTGCGCTGGACCCTCAGCGCCGCGTGCTGGAGCACGTGCTGGGCTTCTGCGAGCGCACCGAAGCGGTGACGTCGTTGTCGGTCGGCTGCTCGCTGGGACGTGGAGCCGGCGATGAGCTCTCCGACGTCGATGCCGCCATCGGGCTGGCGGCACCGGCGGGCGGCGCCGGTGGGGGACGGGTGCTGGCCGTGGAAGACGCCCTGCTCGCGTCCCTGCCGGGGGCCGGAGCGCTGGTGGACGTGCTGCGCCAGCGCACCGGTCACGTTGACGGCCCCGTGCGGCGCGTGTTCGCGCAGTTCGCCGACGGTGTCCAGCTGGACGTGGCGCTGATGGTCGAGGCGCAGGTGCGCCGCGGGCGGGCGGCTCCGGACTTCGTCGCGCTGTACCGCGCTGCGTCAGAGCCGACCGGGTCGACCGGTCGAGTCTTCCCTGCCGCGGACCAGGTCAGCGCTGAGCAGGTCCGCGAGTGGGCGTTCTCGGGCTGGTGCGCGCTGGCCGATGCGGACAAGTACCTGCGGCGCGGTTCGCTGTGGGAGGCGCACCACCGCCTGCACCAGGCCCGCGGGCACATCTGGGCGCTGTGGGCTGCCGCCCGAGGTGCGATCTACCCCTGGCACGGGCTCTCGCAGGTCCTCGACCGAGACCCCGACGATCTGCCCCCCGGCATCGAGGAGACCGTGGCGGGCCTGCAGGCGCAGCAGCTGCTCCGCGCCGCGCGTGCCAGCGCCGAGGTCCTGGCCCGCGTCAGCGCCCTGGCCGCCGCGCGGTGCGTCACCGCGGGCACGGCGGGCGAGGGGGTGCAGCTGCCGGTGGCGATGGGCGAGTACGTCAGCGCCCGGTTGGCGTCCACCACGCGTTGAGCCCACCACGCGCTGGGCCCACCACGCGCTGAGCCGGCTACGTGCTCACGAGTGCCCCCGGGTGGCCTCGCCGGTCTGTGCCGCGCTCGTGGCGCGGTTCCTTCCCGTGGTTTCCAGATCGCCGGTGTCCCGCCGCCGACCGCGTGCCCTCCGACGTGATCGTGGAGTCGCACGGAACCTGACCCGAATCCCCGAACACCGTGATCAGGCAGGGCCGTCCCAACCCTGGTGCGTGCGGGCGTGCGGGCGTGCGGGAGCAGGCTGGGCGCCGATGAGAAGCGGTGCCGTCGCAGGTCCACGCAGGGTCCGGTGACGGCGGGGCGCCCAGCGGGGGAGAGCAACGAGATGAGACCACTTCGCTACTCGATCAACGTCACGCTCGACGGCTGCTGCCACCACGAGGCGGGACTGCCTCCAGATGAGGAGTCGATGCGCTACTGGACCGCTCAGGTGCAGTGCGCCGATGCCCTGCTCTTCGGCCGGGTGACCTACGAGATGATGCGCTCGGCCTGGCGCAAGCCGGCCACGGGCACGTGGCCGGACTGGATGGACGAGCGGCGGCTGGCCTTCGCCGAAGCCGTCGACGGGGCGAGCAAGCACGTGGTGTCCAGCACCTTGAGCGGGGTCGACTGGCGTGCCGAGCTGGTGCGGGGCGAGGTGGGTCCAGCGGTGCAGCAGCTCAAGCAGGAGCCCGGGCGGGGCTTGTGGGTGGGGGGTGTGAGGCTGCCCCGCGCGCTGGCCGATGCGGGATTGATCGACGAGTACGAGTTCCTGGTGCACCCGGTCCTGGCCGGGTACGGTCCGACGTTGCTGGCTGGTCTGCGCGAGCGCCTTCAGCTGGAGCTGGTGGACCGTCGTGAGTTCGGGTCGGGGGTCGTCTGCCTGCGGTACCGGCCCACGCGAGGTGAGGACTGACGAGGTGAGGGACCGTCAACGCCCGGGTCCGCTGGACCGTGGGACACGCTGTAGGTCTCCATCGGAGCCGGGTCTTGACAGGTACCCGCTTCGCCTCTGTCGGTGGGGTTGCGCCCGGTCAGCTCACCCCTTTTTCGCCCGCAGGCTGACGGGGTCGGCGGTGGCCCGCGACCAGTCCAGCAGACCCTGCTGCCCGAGACGATCGAGCACGGCGCCGTGCAGCTCGTCCCGCATGCCGGCGTCCTGCCACTGACGCAGGTGGCGCCAGCGCGTCGCCCCCACGCTGCGCGCGGGAGGTGCCTCTGCCCGAGTCGTGACCCAGCTCGAGCGGGTGGGGGGTACCTCCCGCGTGCGGGGGACTTGGCCCAGCCGATGCCGGTGCTCAACACGAAGACGATGCCCTCGAGCACCGCCCGGTCCTCACACCGAGGCCGACCGGTGCGCCCACGCGGTGCCGGTGGCCCACCCGGTGCCGGTGGCGGCGGCGGGGTCAGCGGGGCGAGCAGCTCCCACAGCTCATCGGTGATCAGCTGGCGAGGCCGAACGGGGGCGTCGGTGGCCGTGCGATCCAGGCTGCGCCTTGTTCAGCGCGACACGCCAGAGCTTCGGACCAACTTATGCAACGGACTGTAAACTGTCGACCTTCTGCCCTCGCTGTTCGTCGTCGATCGTGAAGTGAAGTTGAGAGGAAACAAATCAGTGAGCCGCGAGTCGCGCCAGCAGTCCGAATTGACATCGGGGCGTCTTCGCGCCGGGCTAGCTGCTGCACTTCTTCTGCCGTTCGCACTCAGCGCTTGCGGCGATGGCTCCGATGAAGAAGCGGCGAGTGGTGCAAGCGAACTACGGGTCTTGGACTACTACACGTCAACGACGAACAACGCTCCGTGGAATCGTGCCCTAAAAACCTGCGGACAGGTCGTGGGGGTGGAGATCAACCGGGAGTCGGTTCCCGTCGACGCGTTGATGCAGCGGGTGTTGCGGCAGAGTTCTTCCAAGACGCTGCCCGACGTCCTGATGCTCGACAATCCCGACGTCCAGCAGGTCGCGGCCTCGGGTGCGTTGGCCTCGCTCGACGACCTCGGGATCGACACCGCTGGTGTCGCCAACGGCGTCCTGCAGGCGTCAACATACGAGGGTGAGCTCTACGGTCTTCAGCCAGTCACCAACACGATAGCGCTGTTCTACAACAAGAAACTTCTCGATGCCGCAGGCGTGACGCCGCCCACCACGTGGGACGAACTCAAGACAGCCTCAGCAAAGCTGACCGAGGGCGACCGATACGGGTTTGCCATGTCGAACGTCGGCACCTTCGAAGGGACCTGGCAATTTCTACCGTTCATGTGGTCCAACGGTGGGAACGAAGAGAACATCGACACCCCTCAGACCGCGGCCGCACTGCAACTGATCAAGGACCTCATGACGTCGGGTTCTCTGTCCCAGTCATCGGTGAACTGGCCGCAGGATGAGGTTACTGACCACTTCATCGCCGGCAACGCCGCGATGATGATCAACGGCCCCTGGAGTTTCCCGGCCCTCGACCGGACTGCTGACCTCGAGTACGGTGTCGTCCCCATCCCCGCCCCGCAGGCCAGCGGCAAGCTCGTCCTGCCGTTCGGGGGTGAAGCGTGGACCGTTCCGCAGACCGGTGACGAGGACAAGCAGAAGAAGGCCGCTGAACTCGTCCAGTGCCTCAACCGGGACGATGTCGAGGTCGAGATCTCTCTGCGCACCGGCACTGTGCCCACCAAGCCTGCACTCGCGGACCGGGTCACATCTCAGAACCCGCACCTCAAGGTCTTCACTGACCAGGTTCCGAACCTGCGTGCCCGAACCGGCGCTCTTGGGTCAGACTGGCCTGAAGCGGCCACGAGGATCTACACGGCGGTCCAAGAAGCCCTCGTCGGCGGCATGACGCCAGAGGGTGCGCTCGAGCAGGCACAGAATGGCTGACCACCTCAGTCGGCGGCGCCTTCGCCCGGTGCCTGCTCACCGACGCCAAGTCGATGGGCACGGACCCGCGATGCGGCGTCGACTCACCGATGAGCTGTGGGAGCTGCTCGCCCCGCTGCCCCCCCCCCCGCTCGAGCTGGGTCACGGCTCGGGCGGGGGCACCTCCCGCGCGTAGCGTGGGGGCGACGTGCTGGCGACGCCTGCGCCAGTGGCAGGACGCCGGCGTGTGGGACGAGCTGCACGGCGCGGTGCTGGACCGGCTGGGGCAGCAGGGCTTGCTGGACTGGTCCCGCGCCGGCGCCGACTCCGTCAGCGTCCGGGCGAAAAGAGGGGCGCCCTGACTGGCCCGAACCCCACGGACAGAGCGAAGCTGGGCTGGGGGTACCTCCCGCCTGCGGGGGAGAAGTACCACCTGCCCGTGGCCGCCGACGGGCTACCGATCAACGTCGCGCTCTCCAGCGCCAACCGGCACGACTCCCTGTTCCTGACACCGCTGCTCGACAGCCAGCGCCCCGTCAAGAGCCCCGGTCGCGGGCGCCCGCGCCGCCGGCTGGTCAAGCTGCACGCCGACAAGGGTCCGACAACCGGCGGGTCCGCGCCTACCTGCGCCGACGGGGCATCACTGCGCGCATCGCCCGCATCGGTGTGGACTCCAGCCAGCGCCTGGGCCGGTACCGCTGGGTGGTCGAGCGCACGATCAGCTGGTTGCTGAGCTACGAGCGCCTGGCGCTGTGCTACGACACCAGCGCCACTACCATCACCGCGCTGGCCCGCCTGGCGATCACGCTGATCTGCGCCCGACGACTACCCACTATGAACTAATGCAACGGCTTGTTACAGGTCTGGCACGGACTCGTTCCTGGTCAGCTGCCCGCTGCTCAGGAGCTGCTCGTCGGCGTCGAAGGCCTGCCAGGTGAGGACCTGGCTCTGGCCGGCGGCGCTGGTGCGCGGGCTGGCCCACCAGATGCCGTTGCGCACGACCGCGCTGAACGAGGCCCCCGTGCCGGTGCTCACGGTGAACGTCTTCACGCTCGGCTGGGCCCACCCGTAGACGCTGAGCACCTGCGAGCCGTCCGGGGCCGTCACGGGCGCGGACCACCCCGAGGCGCCCGCAGCGGCCGTCTCCTGCTGGTGAGGAGCCTCGATGACCGCGTCGCCGACCACGCCGCCGGGCAGGCTGTAGCACAGGTGGTGCTGCCCGCTGGGCTCCTCGGTGCCCACCGCAGCGCTCAAGGCCGAGCGCGCGGCGAAGACGGTGCTCCACCCGGGGCTTCCCGCCCGGGTGGGAGCCCCGGTGGAGAGCTGGGTGGAGGTCTGTGCAGAGGGCTGGGCGCACTGCCGGGCCAGGTCGCTGACCTGCTCGAAGGCGACGGTGCGCACGTGCGCGTCGGCGTCGGTGATCGGCGTGCTCGTGGCTGCCGGGATGGAAGTCGCCGGGGTCGAGCCCGCTGGTGAAGGGCCGGCGCTCTGCTCGCTGGGGGTGGAGGTGGGAGCCGCCGGCACCAGCCGCACGCTCGAGGCACCACCGGAGGGGTGCAGCCAGGCGGCCAGGACGGCACCGGCCGCGGCGGCGGACACGGCGGCGAGCAGGGTGGTACCGCCCAGCACGCCCCGCCCGGCGCGCGATCCGCGCCAGCGCCCCCCGTGCTCGCGGCGTGGCCGGGACCGGTGGTCGGCGGCCAGCAGCTGCTGGTGGCGCTGCCAGCGCGCCTGGCCGGCAGAGCGCTGGGCGGCCCGCGCGGCGGCCGCGACGGCGTCCAACTCCTGCTGCAGGTCCGTGCCCGGCTTGCCGCCCGGGCTGCTGCTCGTGCTGCTGCTCGTGCTGCCGGTGCTGTCGGCCGTGGCAGAGTGCTCCCCGACGTTCTCGTCGGGGTCGCTGCGGGAAGTCTCGTTCGGGTTCACGTGGGGTCCTTCAGCAGGGCGGCCAGGGTGGACTGGGCGCACGAGAGCGTCGACTTGGCGGTGCCCAGGCGGATGCCGAGGGCGGCGGCGACCTCGGCGACGGGCAGGTCGAGCCAGTAGCGCAGCACCAGTGCGCGTCGCTGACGCGCCGGCAGCTGCCGCACAGCGTCGAGCAGGCGCGTGGTGCGCTCACCGGCCAGGACGCTGTCCTCGGCGGAGGGGTGCACGCGGAGCGGCTCGCCGGGGGTGCGGCGCACGGTGCGCAGGTGGCGCAGGCGGGAAGTGGTCACGTTGATGGTGGTGCGCCGCACGTAGGCCAGGGCCGCTGCCGGCTCGCGCAGGTCCTGCCAGCGCCGGTGCAGGCGCACGAAGGCTTCCTGGGCGACGTCCTCGGGGTCGTCGGCGCCCAGCAGGCGCGCCAGGCGCACGGTGGCCAGGAAGTGCTCGCTGAACAGCGCGTGGTAGGCCTCCTGCCGCGAGAGCTCACCCGCAGGCCGCTCACCTGTAGGCGGCCCACCTGCAGGCGGCTGGGCGGGCACCCCAGCAGCAGGGTGCGGGGGTGCGTCCCGCGCTGTGCCGGCCGGGCCGGGTTCGGCTCTCACACTGCCTGGACGCCTCACGGGCGCAAACGTTCCACACCATCCGCGGTGGCTTCGTCAACGCCTGGTGCCGCCACACCCGCCGTCCCCGCTGTCGGCGAGGGCTGGCGCTGGCGATGATGTCGTGCCCCGAGCATCGACCCCTGAGCACCGGCCCCCGTGCGTGGGGCCGCCTCCGCGCGCGGGGCGGGGTCACGCTGTCACCGGCGGGCACGTGGACCGTGCCGTCCCGCCCCACCTGCCCGGGTCGCCAAGGTGGCGTGCGGGGGCGCAGGGGCATCGACGTTCCGAGCGGGTGTAACGAGGACGTCACGCCGATGCAACGCAGCGCTCACTTGTCTTTACTTAGAGTGAAGTCAGTCGTCGAAGGGGACACCGTGCGCGAGGTCGCGATCAGCTTGACCTTCTCCGACCTGATCGACTCGCTGGCCAGGTGCGCCTCGCCGACCGACTCGGACGTGCGCGGCGCACTGGTCGTTGCCGGGTCCGCGCCCTGGCCGCACCCGAGCGGGCGCGAGGACGGGCGGGCGCCGGCGTGACGCCGCGCGCTGTGGTGCAGAGCGCCCGCGACTGCCCCGCGCAGCACCCCGATGCGCTGCTGATCGTCACCGGCGACCACGAGTGCGGTGGCCTGGGCATCGAGGGTGTCGACGAGCAGCACGAGAGCGGCACGGGGCAGAGCACGAGCGAGGCCGAAGACGTCTCCGCCGAGCACGGGCCCTTCGCCGTCGCCGGCAGCGAGAGGCGGTTCGTCGTGGACTGGACCGCCACCGGCCACCGGGCACGCCGGGGTGCCCGCCCCGGTGAGCGCCGGGCGCCCCGGCGGCGCGGCGCTGAGCGGCACCTGCGCCGACACCCACCTGCGCGAGGTGGTCGGCGGGGTGCTCGCCGCTGAGCCGCAACCCCCGTCGCTGAACGGTGAGCCCGGTGCGGGGGGTGGGCCGGGGCCACCGGTCCCGCCCCCCGCCCTACGCCGAGACGCCCCTCACTCCTAGACCCACCCTGCGCCGCAGGACCCCTGCGCACCTCGTCCCCGCATCGCTTGGCCACCGCCGGTGTCGCCGGTGTCGCCGGTGTCGCCGCCGCGGTGTTGGTCAGCACCACCGTGGCGGGGTGACTGCTGCACCCCGGGCGCAGCGCTCGCTCTTGCCGGGGCGGTGCTGCCCCCGGGAGCAGTGCTGCACCCGGGAGCGGGTCAGCGGCTCGGGGCGGGGTGCGGTGGACGGGGTGTCCGGCACCCGTGCGCTCAGGCGGACGCGCTGGATGCCATCGTCGGCAGGGCCACCTGCGCACGCGGCAGCGAGCTGACGCGCGGCACGTGCCCGTCCGTGACGATGGGTGCGACCTGGCGCCCCTCCTCGCGCGGGGCCCGCTGCTGCACCCGGGCCAGCAGTTCGCTGCGGTCCTCCTCGGTGAGCCTGGCGATCCAGTCCACCACCCGCAGGACGTCCTCGTGCTCGTGAGACATCTCCGACTCCCCCCGTCAACCTGCTCTGGAGGGCGCACGCTACTGGTTGCACAGGGAACCTACCGGTGGTTCGCGGAAGTCGTCAGGGCGCTGCGCACCTCGCCGGAACAGCGGTCAACGCGGCGTTGGTGATTGACCGCAGCGCGTGATTCTCACCTCCTCGCCGAGGCGTTGTCAGCACGCGCCGTGTCAGCGCGCGCCGTGTCAGCGCGCGCCGTCCTCCTCTGGCTGGCCCGCGAGCCTGCAGAGCTGCACCAGCGGTTCCGTGTGGTGCCGCGACAGGGGTGGTGGGGACAGCGCAGTGCCTGCCCCGCACGTGATCACGCCGCTCGTCGGAAGGACGTGTCAGCAGCACGCAGAGGCATCTCGTGGGCGAAGATCGATCGAGAACCCATCCGGCTGTCCGTCATCGCTGATCAGGAGTCGTTGCTGTCCTCGCTGCTGCACCGGCACTCACGGTGGGCAGGCGTCCATGCCGCCGGTAGTGGCGCAGCCGTTCCTGGTGCTGACGCCGGCGGCGCCAGGTCGACCAGCAGGCGGCGGGCCCCCGGGACCGTGCAGCCGGTCGACCCACCCGCGCTGCCGCGGCCCAGGCGGCGACGACCGCTTCGGCGCCCTGCTCTCCGGCGGTCCCAGCCGGCTGGGACCGAGTGGCCGACGACCAGGCCGACGTCGGCACGGAGGGGGAGGGGCACCTGCCGCCTGCAGGGGGACGTGCGCGTACCACGCGCGGTCGTCGCGCACCTGGTGGTGGTCCAGGCCGGCGTCGCCCTTGGCCTGCTGCGAGCACCCCTCGATGCGCCACCGGGAGCCGGCGAGCCGGGCAAGCTCCGCCAAGCCGGTGCTGCGCGCTTCGCAGCACAGGTGGTGGGCCAGCTCCCCGGGGTTGATCGAGCGCCGCGCCGGCATCCAGTGCCCTTTCCCTGCTCGCCAGGCGATGCGGATCGAGGTGCGTGTCCACTCGCTGATCCGCTCGCCGTGCGCACCGGTGCTGTCACCGGTGCGGGCGTAGAGCTGATCGCGCGCAGACGTCAACGAACACCCGTGACCGACCCCGGCGATCCGCCGCGGGCCTGCGAACCCGGCCGGCGGGGCGCTGACCTGACGGGGCGGGAGCAGCCGGGTCGGTCCGCAGCAGTCGGTGCGATCCACGCAGCACCGGGGCGGTGGACGTCGTCGTGCGGGCCGTCCGGCACGCTGGGCAGGTGCGCACCGCCTGCCAGCTCGCCCTCGCGACCGCTTGCCTGCCGCTGCTGCTCACCGGCTGCACCTCGACGGCGCAGGCGGATGCGGACGCCGACGCCCGAGCCGGCGACGTTGGGCGCTCCCTGGACCGCACCGCCGGCGCCAGCAACGACCTCGCCGACGTCGTGGGCTTCGCCCTGCGCGACGGGCAGGGTGCGACGTGGCCGGCGGTGGAGCTGCTGCAGGTGGCGCCCGGGCCCGGCGGGACGGTCGACGGCACCGTCGTGCAGGTGCGCATCACCGGGTACCGGGCTGCCGATGACGCTCAGGGCTTCGACCTGGGCCCGGAGCAGGCTGCGGTGGTGCGGCGCTGCTACCGCTACGTGTTGCGCACGTGGGGCATCGACGTCCACCCGGGTACCGGCGAACCGCTCGCGAAAAGGATCGGCCGAGGCTGCGAGCAGCGCGAGGTCATCGACGTGCCGAAACCGCCGCCGGTGCCGCACCTGACGGGTGCGGACACCCAGGCCCTGCAGGTGGCCCTGGCCCGGCCCGGTGCCGCGGCGGTGCGGGCGGCGTTGGACGCTGCGCCGCGTCCCGGTGTGCGGGTCGACGTGGGGGTGCGCGAGGGCTGGGTGGGGGCGGCGCTGTCTGCGGCTCCCCGCGGCAGCGATTGCGTGCTGGGTCGGCGCGGACCGGACGGGCAGGTGCAGGTGTGGGTCCCACCCGCTGTGCTCGTCCAGCCGGGTGAGAGCAGTTGCGACGCCTCGACGGCCGCAGCGGGAGGTGCGATGGTGTCACCGCACTAGATCGCTGACCTCCGGCTCCACAGCGCCGCCTGAGTGCACCTCTCGTCGGCGCGGCCGCTGCTGACCGAGCTTCACCGTCTCAGCGCACGGTTCAAGACCGCTGGGTCTTCGTCACGAGCGCGACGTCGCCTGCAGCTCAGGACCGCGCACGACGCGGGATGACCGTGAGGTCGCAGACGAGCTGGGGACCGCTGCCGGAGATCAGGACCGCCGGGTGCGCAGAGCGCGGATGGGTACGTGGCCGGCGACCCCTGGGCGCCGTCGCACTGGGCGGCTGCACCCGGCCCGCGAATGTCGGGGGGCGACTCTAGGGTCCTCGACGTGGCAGTGATCAGCTTCGTCGACGAGACGACGTCCGGGCAACGCAGCGACGGGTGGGGACTGCAGGTGCTCGAGGAGAGCCTCCCGCTGCGCGAACTGATCCGCCGGCGCATCTTCCAGGAGGTCGCCGAGCACCACGCCCGCCGGCCCGAGCGCTTCACCGGACTCGTGCAGCCCACCACCGCCGAGCGCGCCCTCAACGGCGAGCACGTCCGCGCCCCCCGCCGGGTGGACCCGCAGGAGCAGTTCGATCGAGCGGTAGAAGCATTCTCGCGCAACGTTTTCTTCGTCATCGTCGACGATCGGCAGGTCAGCGACCTCGACGTGGAGGTCGACCTCCGTTCTGGCCCTGAGGTCATCTTCCTCAAGCTCGTGCCGCTGGTGGGTGGCTGATGACCGACGTCTGGCTGCAGCGGGTGGTGGAGGACCTCCAGGGGTCCGCGGCGGCCGGGGACGAGGCCGAGCTGGTCCGGCGCCTGCTCTCCGGGCACGGCGGGGCGTCGGAGCCGTTCACCTCCGCGGTGCGTTCCCTGCCCCGTGACCTGCGCACCCGCCTGACGGGAGCGGTCTTGGCCCGCAGCGTTGACGACGTCCTCGACCGGGCCTGGGCGCTGTCGCTGCTGACGCACGACCTGGACGGAGCGCTGACTCCTGACGACGTCGAGCGGCAGGTGCCCGACCTCGCGGGGCGGTGGACGTCGCACCGCCCGCACCGCCTGGCCGGGTGCATCGAGATCGCCCGGCGCGCCGGGGTGGAGGTGCCGCTGCCCCTGGTGGAGGTGGGACGGCGCTCCGTGCAGCTGGAGCAGTACGAGCGCGGCCCGCTCCCCGCGGCGCTCGCCGGGGTCCGTGCTCCCGCGCTCAACAGCGGTGAAGCGTGGTCGGACGCGGTGCTGGCGCAGCTGCCTGCGCTCGGTCCCGCCTGGCGCGCGCTGCTGGAGCACGCGCTGAGCGCGACCTCGGGGAAGCCGAGCGCCCGCTGGGACGAGCGCGCGCGGCAGCTGCTGGCGCAGGTCGGCGACGGCTTGCGCCCGGCCGTCGTGAGCTGGCTCGCGCTCGTGGGGCGTCCCCGGACCGCGCCGCTGGAGCGTCGGCAGTGGGGGTACGACGCCAACGAGGCGTTCGACCCGCACAACGCCAACGCGCTGCGCGGGCTGGTGTGGACCCTGTCGCTGCTGCCCGGCGACGCCGCCACCGCCCGCGCCCTGGGCGCCCTCGTCGAGACCTCCCTGCGCAAGGTCCCCGGTCTGGGCCCGCGCAGCCCGAAGACCGCCAACGCCGGCGTCTACGCCCTGTCCCGCCTGGAGGGCGAGGACGCGCTCGGCCAGCTGGCCCGGCTCGCGGCGCGCGTCACCCACAGGACGACCTCGAAGGAGGTCCACGCGGCCCTGGACCGGCGGGCCGCGGCCGCAGGGATCTCCCGCGAGGAGGTCGAGGAGCTCGCCGTCCCCGGCTACGGGCTGCAGGTCGGGGGCAGGTGCGTCGTGCACCTGGGCCGGGCCACCGCGGAACTCGCGGTCGCCGACAGCGACGTCACCCTCACCTGGCGCAACGCAGCGGGGAAGGTGGTGAAGTCCGTGCCGGCCGCGGTCCGGCGCGAGCACCGCGAGGAGCTGCAGGAGCTCAAAGCCACGGCGAAGGACGTCGCCGCGATGCTCAGCGCCCAGGTGGAGCGAGTGGACCGGCAGTTCCTCGCCCGGCGCACCTGGCCGTTCACCGCCTGGCGCGAGCGCTACCTCGACCACCCCCTCGTCGGGACCATCGCCCGGCGCTTGATCTGGGTGGTGGACGGCACCCCGCTCGGGTGGGCGGACGGGGCGCTGCGCGGCCTGGACGAGGCGGCAGCCGAGCCGGGCGCGGACGCCGAGGTCCGCCTGTGGCACCCCGCCGGCCGCGACGTCGGTGAGGTTCTGGCGTGGCGGGAGTGGTTGACCCGCCACGAGGTCGTGCAGCCGTTCAAGCAGGCCCACCGGGAGGTCTACCTGCTCACCGACGCCGAGCGCGCCACCGCCACCTACTCCAACCGCTTCGCCGCCCATGTCGTGCGCCAGCACCAGTTCAACGCCCTGGCCGCGGCCCGCGGCTGGACGCACCGGCTGCGGCTCATGGTCGACGGCAGCTTCCCGCCCGCCATCCGGGACCTGCCCCGGTGGGGTCTGCGGGCGGAGTTCTGGGTCGAGGGCGCAGGCGAGGAGTACGGGCAGGACACCACCGAGGCCGGTGCCTACCTGCGCCTGACCACCGACCAGGTCCGCTTCTACCCGCGTTCAGCTCCCGAGAACACCAGCCACGGCTACGGCGGGGGGTACGAGTCCTGGAGCGGGACGGAGCGCCAGCCCGCTGCCGCGTTGGAGCTGCAGGAGGTTCCCACCCTCGTGCTGAGCGAGGTGCTGCGCGACGTGGACCTCTTCGTCGGGGTCGCCAGCGTCGGCAACGACCCCACCTGGCAGGACGGCGGGCCCCAGGGGCGGTTCCGCGCGTACTGGCAGTCCTACAGCTTCGGAGAACTCTCGGCCACGGCTGCCACCCGGCGCGACCTCCTGGCGCGTCTCGTACCGCGACTGGCGATCGCGGAGCGCTGCTCCCTGCGGGACAGGTTCCTCGTGGTGCGTGGGGACCTGCGCACCTACAAGATCCACCTGGGGTCGGGGAACGTCCTCATGGAGCCGAACGACCAGTACCTCTGCATCGTCGCCAAGCAGACCCCGGACGCAGGCAGCGATGCGGTGTTCCTGCCCTTCGAGGGGGACCGCACCCTCGAGGTGATCCTGTCCAAGGCGTTGCTGCTCGCCGACGATTCCGCGATCACTGACGTCACGATCACCTCGCAGATCCGCTGCGATCGGTGATGAGTCGTCCAACTCAGCGCTCCGCGGCACCCGGGTTCCACGGCGCACAGATCGCCGCTGCAGCAGTCCGTGAGGGCTGTTCGTGCTCGAAGAGGTGCAGAACGTGTTCGGCGCACTCAGCAGCCCGTAGCACGAGGAGCTGGTGGTCCTCTTCGCTGAGCCCTTCGCCGTGGCGGATCGTGATCAGGCGTGGGTCACGGACCTTCGCAAGGACCACGCGACCAGCGTGCCAGCCGTACGGGAGCATCGGGGACCTTCCGATACCGCCAGCGGCCATCGACATGCGAGGGCGGTCGCTGACGTCCACGACAGCGGGATGACCGTGCGCTGGTGGGCGGAGTGGTTCGTTGAGCATCACGTGAGGGGCGACGCTACGGTGGCCGCGCTGCAAGACCGCAAGGGATCATCGGTGGGAGGCCAGAGGTGTCGGCTCGCTTCTCGCTCCTAGACGTTGTCGTCTTGGTCGAGGGCATCCCTCAAGAAGGTGTACCCGCGGGGTCGTTGGGGACCGTTGTCGACCTCTACGGCGTGCCGTCTGCCACGAGTTGTGAGGTCGAAGTGGCCGACGATGAGGGTAGGACGCCGTGGGTGGGGCCGGTCGCCTACGAGCATCTGCGTCCCCACTGGTGGCCCAGACGAACGGAAGTTTGACTCTGCGGGTGTGCTCGCGCGTCGGAGGGCGAGCGCGCCGCCTTCGCGCTTGGTCTGCACCCGGACGTCGACAAGACCGTGACGTCGTGGGTCGGGTGCGACAGCGCGCACAACGCGGAATCACCGCGCATTCCGCAGGACCGGCTGCGGGTTCGTCAGGGCTTCCAGACGTAGGGGGTCGTGGTGGTGACCTCCACGAAGCCCATGCGCACCAGGATGGGCTTGCTGTCGCTGGAGGCGTCGACCTGCAAGTACCGCACCCCTCGCTGCAGGGCCAGCTGCGCCCGCCGGGCCACCAGAGCCCGGTAGAGGCCCCGCCCCCGCCAGGCCGACACGGTCGATCCTCCCCACAGGCCGGCGAAGCCGGTGCCGGGCTTGAGCACCAGCCAGGCCGCGCAGACGACCCGCCCCTCGGCCTCGGCCACGAGCACCGCCACGTCGTCCGGTGCTGCGCTGACCCGGGCGTGCAGGTCCTCGGCCAGCCAGGAGAGGTCCGCGTTCCACACCTGCGACTGCACGGCCGCGATGCGCTCGAGGTCGGCGCGCCCGCTGACCTGCCGCAGGCTCACCCCCGCCGGCAGGAGCGGGTCGGTGGCCATCTGCTCGACGGCACCGATCAGCACGGTCTCGGTGTCCTCGGGGGTGAAGCCGGCGGCCCGCAGCCGCTGGGGCAGGTCGGCGGGCTGGTCGTGCGCGCGCGTCTTCCACTCCACGGCCTCACCGCGCGCGGCGAAGAAGTCGCGCTGGGCGGTGATCAGCTGGTCCAGGTCGGCCCCGCGCAGGCCGGTGTCCACGGGTGGGTCGATCAGGCCGCGGTGCTGGCCGACGATGCGCAGCACGGGGCCGGTGCGCTGGTGGTGCACGCCGTGGGGCGGGTGGGTAGGTGTCCAGCCGCGCACCTGCTGGTCGTAGGCGGCGAGCATCTGGGCTGCGTCGATCACCGCCGTGAGCCTAGCGGCGGCTGTCGTCCCGGCCCCGAGCACGTGATCGACGCGGCGCTCGAGCGCTTGTTCAGCGACGCGTCTGAACGTGCCGACGTGCTGGTCGCGGGATGACCGTGAGGTCGACAGCTCGCTGCGGGCACCCGACCGCGGTCCGACTGTACGCACCACGGGGTGCCCCGGCGACCGCCGGTAGTGCTCCGCAGGGTCGTGACGTGGCGCACCTGATCAACCCCCGGGCCAGCGTCGCGGCCTCCCTGCGAGCAGCAGCCGCAGCGCCGGGCTGAGAAGAGCACTCCGTCTACGCCGGCGCTGCCGACCGCGACGACGCAGCCTTCGCCGCCTGGGTCGATGAGCTCATCGACGACGCCCGGCCCGGCTCACCCCGCCCAGAGGGTTTCGTCCCTTCCACCAACCTGTGGTGGGTGCAGGGTGAGCAGTACCTGGGCCGGGTGCAGGTCCGCCACCACCTGACCCTGTTCCTGCGCGAGTTCGGTGTCCGCATCGGCTACTACGTCGTCCCACGGGTGCGCCGGCGCGGGCACGCCACCGCCATCCTGGCTGCTGCGCTACCGGTGGCGGCAGCACTGGGCATCGAGTGCGCGCTGGTGACCTGCGACGTGGACGACACCGCCTCGCGCAAGACGATCGAAGCCAACGGGGGCCTGCTGCAGGACCAGCGTGGGCCGAAGCTGCGCTTCTGGGTGCCCACCGGTCCTGCCCTTGCGTAGCCGTACCGGGCGGCAGTGTCGTGAGGACTGCTCAGGACCTGGGAGCTCGGCATCAATCTCCGATCCGTCAACGAGGCTGCCCGCCGCTGCAGCGCTGGGCTGGGATCACCACAGCGGGCGTGCTCACTGTTCGAGCGAGGAGACGGTGCGGCGTGACTGGACTGCTCATACCGGTCGGTTCGTGGGTGCTGGTGTACGCCATGGCGTGCCGCATGGATCACTGCAAAGCCCGCAACACCATGCCGTCGCGGTACTTCTCCGGGGGCTGGCCCAGCGGCGGGGACAACGGGAGCCATGGCGGCCTAGGCCGCTGAACGCGTTGAGGTGATCGACGCGGCCTGCTGATGCCCGTCGGTGCGTCGGGACGGTCGTTCCACGACGCTCCGCGGCTCGCGGACCTGTCTCACGGCCCGAGCCCGCATCACGGCCAGCCTTTATCGGCGGAAGTCGGACCGCTCGCTCTTCGGCATGACGGCGGATTCGGGCGCTGCGCCTCTACCCGCTGCAGCCCGTGCTCGCCGGGCTGCCGAGGGGGCGCTCGGCGGTGATGCCCGGCGGTGCTCTCCGGCGGTGGTGGTCTCCGTCGGGGGCTACGTGCCCTCGACGGCGGCAAGACCGCTGGCGCGCAGGTCGGCCACGGCTGCGTCCAGCAGGGCGGCCAGGTCGCTGGGCCCGTTGCGCGGGGACCACAGGGTGACGCCGACGATGAGGTCCCCGACGCGTGCGGCGCCGCAGATGCGCGAGATGCCGTCGTAGCTGGTCCACGCCGCCCAGGACTGCTCCGCGCCGGTGACCGGCAGGTCCACGGGTGAGACCTCCTCGGTGAAGCGGCACGATCCCGAGGTGGTGAGAACGGCGTCGAAGGCCACCGGGCCGCCGCCGCGCTGCCAGCCGGTCACCACGACCTCGACCATCTCCTCGTCGGGCCAGCGCGAGCTCTCGTTGACCCAGGTGAACTGCCGGCCGGCGATCTGGGGCGGGTCGAAGGGGCGTGAGCTGCACTCCTGGCCCATGACGGTGGGGTTCTTGGGGTACTGGCCGGCGTCGCCGAGCAGGCTCATCCCCGCCGGCAGGGCCGCCACCACCGCGGGCAGGTCGGGGATGGGGTACGCCACGGGGAAGTCGGGGTTGGCCAGCCCGGCTGGTGCTGCCGGCGCTCCCGGTGACGCCGCTCCACCCGAGGAGGCCGGCGACGCGGGGGACGCCGGTGACGGCGACGTGCTCGCCGTCGCATCCGGGCTCGGCTCCCGGCCCGTGGCGCTAGCCGTGGCGGTGGCCGTGGTTGTGGAGCTGGCTGTGGCTGTGCTCGTGCCGGCCGCAGTGCTCGTGGGGGCCGGGGGGCTCGTGGCGCTCGTGCCCTCGCCGGGCGCTGGTGCCGCAGCCTGCTGCGCGGGGATCGTGGTGACCGTGGCGCTGGGCCAGGCCTGCACGGTGACCGGGACGGCAGCGGCCAGCGCCAGGACGGCCGCGGCCGTCTGCAGGCGGCGGGTGCGCTGGCGGTGGCGCAGGCGCGCGCGCGTGCCCGCGCTCAGGCGCTGCTCGTCGACCCAGCGGGTGCGCACGTCCTGATCGAAGGCTTCGCGCAGCAGCTGGGCGACCGGGTCGTGCGACAGGTCCAGCCCGTCCGGTCCGTCCAGCCCGTCCGGTCCGTCCAGCCCGTCGGGCCGGTCCGACCGGTGCTGGCCGGCCCCGCTGCGCGCGAGGGGATCGCCGCCGCGGGCGAGGGGGTTGCCGCCGGTGCTGCGGCGGGGGTCTTCGGGCTCGTCACGCACGGTGGATGCCTTCCTCGGCGAGGAGCCGGCGCAAGGTGGCCAGGCCGCGGTGGGCGTTGCTGCGCACGGTGGCGGTGGAGCAGTTCATCAGGTCCGCGATCTCAGCGTCGGGCAGGTCCTCGTACAGGCGCAGGGCCAAGGTGATGCGCTGCTTGTCGGGCAGCCGGCGCAGCAGGGCCAGGCAGCGCTGCCGCTCGGCGTGGGGCCCGGCGGGATCGCTCGTGCTCTGCTCGGGCAGGTCCGCGGGGTCGCTGGCGTGCTCGCGGCGCCAGGGGCGCCGGCGCGAGGAGATGGCGGCGTTGACGACCATCTGGTTCAGGTAGGCCGAGGGCTCCTCCAGGGCCTGGATGCGCGACCACTTGAGCACGCAGGTGGCCAGGACGTCCTGCACGACGTCCTCGGCCTGGTGCTCATCGCGCAGCAGGACCTGGGCCAGTCGCACCAGCTGCGGGCCCTTCCAGGCCACGAGGGACTCCAGGTCCCAGACCCCGCGGACCTGCTGCACGGTGGCGGCACCTGCCCGGCGCGCTGAGGTCGTGGGCACTGTGCCCAGCGCAGTGCTGGGTGCAGTGCTGGGCAGAGCACTGGGGTTGGCGCCGGGGGTGGCGCCCGGTGGCAGCCTCGCAGCGGTGCTGTCCCCTCCGGCAGCACCACCAGCGAGCTCCTTCCACCACCGGGGCGTGGGCGTGGGGGCGGTGCAGCTGTGCTCGGCGCCGTCCGGGACAGGTGTCACGCCGGTACAACGCGAGCAGCCGGCCGTGCTGTTGCACGCCGCGGCCGCGAGTGTTGGCCGCGGGTTCCGGCCATGGGCTTTGGCCGCGGGATCACGAGCGCGTGCGTGGTGAGAGCCTGCGCCGGCGCCGGGCACTTCGTCAGGCAGCTTGGTGAGGAGTCCAGGCGGTGAGCGGTTCGAGGGTGGTCCGCGTCGAGCGAGCTCTGCCACCACCGTGTCGCACCTGCGCCGCGCCTTCGCTGCCACCTCGCGTCTGGAAGCACCCGAGCAGCCGCGGGTGCCTGCAGGCGAGGTCGAGGGGGTGGCGAAGGCAGCTCGGGTCTGCTGCGGGATCCGGTGCCGGGCCGGGGCAGCGCGCTCGTGACGGCCGCGGGCTTCACCGCCGGCCCGCCAGCCCGCCACCTTGCTGCTGCTGTGGCAGCCGTGTCGAGGCGGTGCGTCAGCCCGGCAGCGCGTGCGCTTGGGCCTGTGCTTGGTCGTGGTCGAGGTAGCCGACCCCGTGCACGTCGACGTCGATGCCCGCCGCGTCCAGGACCGCTAGCACCCGGTGGCGCACCTCGCCCAGCGCGTCCATCGTGGGGGCCTGATCGCTGGGCACTCCCGCCACGACGACCTCCTCGCCCGCCAGGGCCTCCAGCGGTTGCGTCCAGGCCCGCACGCCCTGCTCGGCCAGGGCGGCCACGCACTGCTCGAGGGTGTGCTCGCTGGGGCTGAGCAGGACCGTCAGCAACCCACCGGTGAAGGCGCTGCTTCCCCGTGCTGCATCGCGCAGATCGATGTCCACGGTGCGCACGTTCGCACGCCGCACCGGTACCGCGCCGGGTTCTCGGGCGGTTGAGCGCACGAGCACCTGCGGTGTGCGCGAGTGCGTCTCACCCTGCCAGGCGCACGATGGCGGAGGCGATCACGCCCACCCACGCCAGCACGCGCAGGGCGCTGGAGCAGTGCGCGCGGGACGTTCCCGGACGACCCCAGCGCTGCAGCGCCAGCGCGTTGCCCACGGCCAGGCAGGCCAGGGAGGCGCCGAAGAGACCGAAGCCGTCGGAGGTGAGCATCAGCGCCGCTGCCAGGGCCACCAGGACGACGAACGCCTCGTCCACGGCGTTCTCGGACCGGGTGCGGGTGGCGGGTGCCTCACCGGCTCCGTCGGCGGGCGTGCTGAGCTGCGACACGGTGTGCTCCTCCTGCGTTCACGGGCCACGGGCCACGGGCCACGAGCTGGACCGGGGCGGTCCAGGCGGCTGAGCACAGCATGTCGGCGTTCTCGCACCCGGAGGGCGTGGACACCTCGCAGGCGCCCGAGCGGCTGTCAGGACTGGACGAGGGGAGGACCCGGTTCGCCGGATCATCGACCTTGGTCGATGGCGGCGCGAGGGGTGGGAGCTCGGGTGCGGTCGCCTGCCCACCGCAACGTTCGCCCAAGGGTTCGGCCGACAGGGCTGCTCGTGCCCGCTCAGGGGCGCTCCGCCCCGGTGGGCTGCGGACCTGAACCCCTCGTGCGCGCCGCGCGCCGACCGGTCCACCACAGGTGGCCCAGGCCGCCGACGCCGAGCAGGGCGCACGCAACGGCGGGCGCCACGTCCCAGGCCCTCACCACCTGCACCCGCAGGCCCGCCCGCGTCCCTGCTGGTTGCACGGTCGCACCGTACGGGTCGCCACCTGCGTGCCGGGGCAGGCTGAGGCAGGACTGCGCCGGGGGGAACAGGTCCTCCTGCACGCCCCAGTCCTGCTGGGCCGTGGGGCCGATCCGCTGCTCGTACTGCCGCTGGCACTGCTCGTCCGGGTCCCAGCCCAGCGCCATGAACGGCAGCACGTACAGCACCGGTGCGAGCAGCAGAGCGGCCACCGAGACCAGCAGCAGCCAGAAGTGCGCCCACCGGACGCGCTGGCTCAGCACACCCCCGTCCGCACCTGGCTGCCGCCCCACCCGCACCTCGCCTGCTGCCTGCTGCTGGTGCTGCTCACGCCGCCGGCGCCGACACCCTCAGCCGACGGGCGCGCAGGTGGCGCACCAGCAGCACGGCGGTGCCCGCCGTCGCGGCGAGCAGGACCAGCCAGCGCGCCACGTGCGCCTCCACGGGCACCTGCGGGCCCTCCACCGGTGAGAGCACCAGCATCTGCAGCCCCGCGCCCAGCGGGAGCGTCAGCCGGGTCAGCAACCCCAGCAGGTCCGTGCGCCACCACCCGGCACCGATCAGCCCCAGCACCGGGCCCAGCAGCGCGCTGGCCATCCACCACCCGGTGGCCTCCGGGTCCGTGAAGGGCCCGGCGCCCAGGAGGGCGTCCAGCGCGTAGTAGGCCGTGGTCGCCGCGAGCAGGCCCAGCGCCCCGGCCAGTGCCGCAGCGCTGCGCGCCCGCGTCGCTGGGGGCGTCGAACCCCGGGAGTCCCGCGAGTCCTGGGTGCGCCCGGTGCCCGTCCGGGTCGCGCTGAGGGCCCCCAGGGCCACGGCCAGCCCCGCCCAGGCCCACCCGGAGTCCACGGCCATGCTCAGCACCCGCAGCACGCTGCCGCCGCAGGGGGAGGCCGCGTGGGAGGAGGCCGCGTTGACGAGCGAGGTCAACGCACCGAACGCGGCCCCCAGCAGCACTGCCAGCACCAGAACCACTGCCAGGGCGCCTGATCGCCTGGCCCGGCGTCCTCGCGCAGCGGCAGGTGAGGGCGTCGCGGCCGCGGGCGGGTTCATGCCGGGCACGTTAGCCAGGGGCAGCGCTACTGCGAGCGGTTTCCCCGTCACGGGTCAGGTGGTGAGGTTCGAGCGGCAGGGTTCGAGCAGCGGGGTTGGAGCGGCAGTGGTGCTGGGTGCCTGGACCCGTGAAGGGACGGCCCGTGAAGGCTCAGCCCGTGAAGGCGCTGCTCGCCACCAGCAGAGCGGCGGCGGCCAGCAGCGGCAGCCACAGCAGGGCGAGCAGCACACCGTCGCGGCGGCGCTGGGCCGCCACGCTGCGCGCCTCCTGCAGCGGGTCAACGACCGGGTCGGCGGCCCGGACCAGCGCGACGAGGCCGGCGATCAGCGCCAGCGCCCCGGGCACCAGCAGCGCCAGCGCGGGCACGCGCACGCTGAGCAGCGGGCCGAGCAGGGCGTGCCCGACGCCCAGCGCGGCCACGACCGCCAGGACCAGGGCGCCCCAGCCGATCGCCGCCGCGCGCCGGGAGGCACCGACCGCGTCCACCAAGAGCGGGGCCAGCAGGCTGACGGCCGCGGGGATGAGCAGCTGCACCTCGGTCAGCTCCGCCCGCTCACCGGCCACCAGGCCCTTGCCGCCCTGGATCGCGCACAGGATCCCCGCGGTCATCGCGGTGTTGCGCACCCACTCCACCACCCGCGAGGGGCCGGGGCGCCCAGGGTGGTCGGCGCAGTCCGTGGCTGCCGCGCCGGTCAGGGCGCTGGCGTACTGCTCGGGGGTGCCGAACGCCTCGACGGGGTCCTCACCGCTGGCGGCCAGGTGGTCGCGCACCTCGGCCAGGACGGCGCCGATGCGCGCGCCGGGCACATCGCGCAGGCGCAGGGCGAGGAGGAGGTCGTCGCAGTAGCGCTCGACCGGGGTCTTCGTCCCCGTGCTGGTGCCCGTGCTGCTGCTGCCCGTGGTGCTGCGGGCGTGTTCGGTCATGGCTGTCCTCCAGCGGCGGTCCGGTCCAGGAGATGGCCGGGCAGCGCGGTGCCGTCCGGCTCGGCGTTCGGGGCGGGGATCAGCTCGCAGGTCAGGGCGGCGAAGGCCCGCCAGCGCTCGCCCTCGCCCGCCAGTCGCTCGCGCCCGGTGGCGGTCAGGGCGTACCACTTGCGACCCGGGCCGGACTGGCCCGGGCGCCAGGTGGTCTGCACCGCACCGCTCTCCTCCAGGCGCGCCAGCAGCGGGTACAGGGTGCCGCCCTTGACGGTGCCCAGGCCCATCGCCTGCAGGTCGGTGCCGATGCGGTAGCCGTAGGTGGGCGCCCGGGCGATGACGGCGAGCACGGCCAGGTCCAGGACCCCGCGCAGCCACTGCGCGGGCCAGGTCTCGGCAGGGCTGGGAGTCGGCACGCCATGATGGTGTCGCAACCTAGCTAGCGAGGCAAGCTACTTTCGCTGGGTCCTGGACCGACGACCGCCCCTGCCGCGCGGCGGGCGGAGGCAGGGGCGCGCTCGCAGCTCGCGCACCGGAGATCCCTCGCGCGCCAGTGGGCTCGCCGAGCGCTCAGCGCGGGGAGTCGGTGGGGGAGTCGGCGGGGGAGGCGGCGGGCTCGGCGGCGCGCTGCACCAGCGCGACCGCGTCCACCAGGCTCAAGCGTCGATCGGCGCGGCGCAGCGCCAAGACCTGCTCGGGGTGCCCGGCCCGGGCGGCACCGGCCTCGGTGAGCACCTGGCGCACCTGCGGCAGGGTCCACTCCTGCGCGGCGCGCAGCGAGGCGGCGCTGCCACGGCGCCGCGCGAGCAGCGAGCAGGCCAGCCCGATCACCCACACGGCGATGCCGGTGCTGCGGTCGCCGACGAACGTGAGCACCGCCCCGGCCACCACCACCGCCAGGGCGGCGACCTGAGCGGCGCTCAGCCACCAGTTCGGCGAGGTGCGCGCCGGTGGCGTGGGATCAGCGCAGGCCGGGTCCGTCACGGGGACGACCGTAGCGGCCGGGCGCACCGCCTCGACAGGGCTGCGCGAGCGGGTGCCCGGCGGTGGTGCACCGGTCGCTCCGGAGCCCGCTCGGCCGCGCTGCGCGCCGACGCACCGTGCGGTGGGGCCTCGGCGGTTCAGCGGTCGGTGTGCAGCCAGGCCGGCGGCGCGGTGGTGAGGGTGACCGTCTCCCAGAACCGGCGCTGCGCGCGGGGCATGCCTTCGTCACCCGGTTCCTGCGGCGGGCTGGCGAAGACGCGCACGAGCCTGCCCTCGACCTCGCTCGTGCGCACGAGGTCCCACGTCCTCGCCACCTGCTCGCGGCACGTCGCCTCGTCCAGGGCGCAGACGAGCACGCCCGGGCCCTCCTCCATCACGTCGGTGACGGGGTGCCCGTTGATCGTATTGGCCTGCACCGAGTGCACCCCCGGCGGCAGCTGCTCGGGCAGCACGAAGGTGCCCGGGTAGCGGCGCAGCGACTCGGCGACCTGGGCGCGCCAGTCGAAGGTCGGATCGCCCGGCAGGTCGAGCAGGTGGTCCCCGCCCCGCTCCGGCAAGGGCACCTCGACGCCGGAGGTCACAGGTGAGGACGCCGGTGCGGGCGCAGCCGGTACGAGGCGCAAGGCATCCTCCCGCGTGCCGGGCAGGTGGGTCAGCCCGGCCACGGCCAGCACCGCGGCCGCCGCCGCGCCGGCCGCCCAGGCGGTGCGCCTGCGGCGCAGGCGGACCCGGCCGCGGCGGTGGGCGCGCTGGAGCACGGCGTCGGCGGTGGCGCCCTCGCCGGGTGCGGGCTGGGCAGCGCGCAGCAGCAGCTGGTGCACCTGCGCCCCGAGGTCTTGGGAGTCCTGGGGGTCCCGGGGCTCGAGCGGGGTGGGCTGGTTCATCGGGCGGCGTCCTTCCTGGCGGCGCGGGCGCGGCGGGGTGCTCCTGCTGCGGGTGCTCCTGCTGCGGGTGCGCTGGGCGCCGGTGGGTCCGGGTGCGGGGCGTGCAGGGCGCGCAGGGTGGCCAGGGCGCGGGCGGTGTGGCTCTTGACGGTGCCTGCGCCGATGCCCAGCAGGTCGGCCACGTCCTGCTCGCTGCGGTCCTCGAGGTAGCGCAGGACCAGCACGGCGCGCTGGCGCGCCGGCAGGGCGCGCAGCACCGCCAGCACCTGCTCGCGGTCCTCGACCGCGCCCAGCTCCACGCTGGGGACGCTGCTTTCAGCACTGTTCTCGGCGCCGGTGTCCCAGGCGACCTCGGTGGGGCGGCGGGCGCGCCGGCGCCAGCGGGAGGTGGCGGCGTTGGCCAGGGCGCGGTGCGCGTAGGCGTGCGGGTCCTGGATGCGCGCCCACTTCAGGTACACCTTCTCCAGGACCTCCTGCGTGAGGTCCTGCCCGGCGTGCTCGTCGGCGCTCAGCAACCGGGCCAGGCGCAGCAGCTGCGGTGTCGCGGTGGCGGCCCAGTCGCTGAAGTCCTCGTCGCGACTCATCGGGCTCCTCGTCTCACACTGCTACGACGTCGCGACGGGCTCGCGCGGAGGTCATGAACGACGACCGCAGGGTGTGACGTGCGTCACGATAGTTGCCGACGGGGGAGCGGCGAGGTGCTGCAGGTGCAGCCCGGCCTGTGGCACCGGTTCACGACCACGGAGCCAGCCGGGTCACCTTCGGGGCGACCGGTGGTGGGATCGCGGCCACCCCGAGCGCCGTCGCGGCCCTGGTGCAGGCGGTGGCCGCAAGCGCTGGGGCCGCTCCTTGCGCCGGGGCTGCTTCAGCGCACCAGGTCCAGGTCCTCACAGGTCCCGTCCAGCACGTCGGTGGCGGCCGCGTGAACCACCACGCACGCCGCGTCCTGCTCGCGCACCCGCACGGTGATCAGCCGCACCGCCTGCCCGGTGGCCCGGGAGGTGGGCAGGTCCTCGGTGGGTGTGGAGCTGAAGTGCGCTCGCGACTGGCCCAGCCCCGCGGTGACCTGCTCGGCGAGGACGTCCCACGCCGGGGCGGTGCGCAGGTCGGTGCGCAGGTCGGTGCGCCAGTCACCACCGGCGGCGTCGCCCTCGACGGCCCGCACCACGCGCTCGGCCAGCCCGGTGGTTCCCCCGGCGGCGGCCACCTCCTGCGTGGCGTCCACCGCCACCAGGTCGTACGGCGCGGGCGGGCGGAAGACCAGCCAGGCCAGCGCGGCGGTGGCCAGCACCCCGGCTAGCGCCACCGCGGCGGCGACGCGCGCGGGCACCAGCAGCGCCAGCACGGCCGTGCCCGCGCCCACCACGGCGCCGCACAGCGCGAAGAGCGGCACCAGGAGCACCAGCAGGGAGCCGACGTCCTCGCTGGAGAAGGCGGTATCGAGCACCACTGCGGCCACCGCGCCCAGCCCGGCGCCGGCCAGCGCGTGCCGGCCCAGCAGCCGCGCACCGCGGGCGGTGCCGCTGAGCGCGCGGGAGAGCGGCACCCCGGCGTACGTGCACGCCAGGACCACCAGCGCCCAGAAGCCTGCGTCGCGGTCGGTGCCGTCCTCACCCCTGGCCAGCGCGGCGAACGCCAGGGCGGCCAGCGCTACGACCGCGGCGCCGGCCAGGCGCCGCCACCAGCGCAGCGCCCCGGTGCCGAAGGCGTCGGTGCGCACCGGTGGAATCGGTTCTGGTGCTGGTTCAGCTGGTACGGGTTCGCCTGGTGCCGGTTCACCGCTCAGCCCGGTCGTGTGCATGGCACCAGCATCGCGCTGCGGCCCGCTGAAGGGCACGGCCGAGCGGGCGCAGGGGGCTGTTCCGTACACCACAGTCGCTGGGAGCCGAACGGCTCAGCAGGGCGCCCGGCGGCACTCAAGGGGTCGGATCCGCGATGGTGCACGCCACGTCAGCGGGATGACCGGACGTTTCCGTCGCTGCGGGGCCCGTTCACCGAGACATCAGGACGCACCTGAAGGTGCCTCTGGGAGCTCCTCGTTGGCTGCTTCCTCCACCCAGTCGATGGCCGCATCGGACAAGTGCAGACCCTCGGATGTGGTCTCACCCACCCACCAAGCTTGCGGGGGGATCGGGCCGCCCACTCGCTCGATGTCCTGCAGGACGGACTGGTTCAACACCTCCCCGTTGTGCGCGACCAGCCAGTCGCGGGAGTCCTGCTGCAGATGGGGCCACCACGTCTCAAGACTCATAGCGCGGATGGTCCTCGACAGCGCAGGTGGTGACAACAGCTCTGTCCCGACGTCGTCGCTCGTCGGCAACAGCGTGGTCATCGGCATGTGCGTGACGTCGCGCCGCGGTGAGCGTGCGGCGCTCGCGGGCGTTGGGGTGCCGGGGTGCCGGGGTGCCGGGGTGCCGGGGTGCCGGGGTGCCGGGGTGCCGGGGTGCCGGGGTGCGGAGCAGTGGGGTGCCCGCGAGCGCGTAGCGGTACTGCGGGGAAGGTGCTGGCGCTCGCGGGCGGCTGGTGGGGGCCGCGCAGGTCATCGGAAGCGGTGCTCCGCGGACTTGGGATGCGCCCGGTGCTGCTGCGACTGGGAGCGCTGCACGCTCAGGCGGGTGCGCTGGGCCTGCTGGACGAGACGGCTGGGGTAGCCGCCACCAGGGCGTTGGCGTGGCCGTGGCCCATGCCGTGCTCCTCCTTGAGCCAGGCCACCAGCTGCATGTGCCGGTCCTCGGGGTGCTGGGCGCGGTGCTGACGCAGCAGGTGCTGCCAGTGCGCGATCGGGTGCCCGTACTTGGCCTCGATGGCGGGGAAGTAGGACGCGGGTCCCTTGACGGTCTCGCTCACGGGTTCCTCCTGCGGGTGCTCATCGTGCTCATCGTGTCGCCGTGGTCGGTGCTGCGGGCCGCTCGCCCGTGCAGGTCGGTCGGTGCTGCGGGATCCTCGCGGGTGCAGACCCGCGCCGGTCGTGGAACTCACCGGGCAGGGCTGCCCGGCTGGGGGTGCTGCTCAGCCGTGGGGTGGGCCGGTGCAGCGCAGTGCTGGCGTGCTCCTGGGCTGCTGCCCCTCGCGCCGCCGCCCTCAGCCGTTCTCGAAGGTGGGCAGGATCAGCGAGCCGTCGTCGTCCAGGGGGAAGCCGGGGTTGTGGGCGATCTCCCAGGCGTGCCCGTCGGGGTCGGTGAAGACCCCGGCGTAGCCGCCGTAGGAGGTGACCGCGGCGGAGCGGGTGATGGTGGCACCGGCTGCCCGCGCGGCGGTGAGGACCTGATCGACCTCGCTGCGCTCGTGGACGTTGTGGGCCAGGGCGATGCCGCTGAAGCCGCCGGCAGCGGGGGAGGCGGGAGCCGGCTCGTCCTGCAGGGCGCAGTCGGCGGCGAGCTCGGCGCGGTCCCACAGCACCACGCCCAGGCCGCCGGCCTGGAAGAAGACGGTCTCCTGCACCTGCTGCCCGCGCCAGCCGAGCTGTTCGTAGAAGCGGCGTGCGCGCTGAAGGTCGCGCACGCCCAGGGTGATCAGGCTGATCCGCTGCTGCACGGGCGCCAGGCTAGGTGGAGCCACCGACACCGCTGCCGTCGTGAGCGGTGTCGTTGCCAGCGGTGCTGGTCGGGGGTGCTGTCCGCCTCGGTGTCGACCTCAGTGCTGGTCTGGGTGCCGCCACCGACGGGACGGCAGGTGCACGTGGGTGGGCGGGTGCTCAGCGCTCGTGGACGGCCGGACGTGGTGCCGGTGTGCTGGTGTTCCAAGGGGCCTCAACCGGTGCGCTGGGCCAGGGAGAGGCTGATCCCCTCTGAGCTGTGCACGTACGCCATCCGCCGGGTGCCTTCGTGCTCACCTAAGCCGCCGACCAGGCCGTAGCCGTCCGCGGCCAGCTGCCGCAGGACCGCGACGAGGCCGTCGACCTCGACGACCACGTCGCGCGAACCCGGTCCGGTGGGCCTCGCGGTGGGGCTCGCGGTGGGCCTCGCGGTGGGCCTCGCGGTGGGCCTCGCGGTGGGCCTGGTGGTGGGTCTCGTCGCCGTCGACACGCAGCCCAGCCTGCGGCGGGTCCTGCCCACCCCGTGCACCGCGACTGGCACGCTGGGGCGGTGAGCACCACATCGCGCGCACCGTCGTGGACCCTGGGGCAGCGCCTGGAGCTGGCCGGCTACGTGCTGCTGGCCGTCGGCGCCGGCGTGCTGGCCATCGTCAACGCGCTGCAGCGGCAGTGGTCGTGGCTGCTGCTCACCCTTGCCCTGGCCGTGGTGGCCGCTGGCGCACTGCTCAAGGCGCTGCGCCGGGCCTCGCCCGCAGCGCGCGCGGCCGCGCAGCAGCACGCGCGCGATGCCGACAGCGCTGTGCGCGCGATGAGCGCCGAGCGCGTCCTGGCCCTGGCGCGCCAGCACCGGCTGGACGTGGACACCTCCGCCGGGCAGATCGCGCTGATCAGGGTGCTGCGGGAGGCGGAGCCGCGGCTGAGCCTGGTGCAGGCCACGACCCTGGTCGATGCCGTGCGCCGGTGAGGCCAACGCCTCCACTGCACGCCCTGATAACACCGCGACCTGCCACGTGGCTCGTCCCGCGCCGCGACGCCCTGCGTCAGGGGCTCTGCGTCAGTGGGTCAGCGTCAGGGGGTCAGCGGTGCGGCCAGGTGGGCGTTCAAGCGCTGCGTCAAGGCGCTGAAGGCCCGCACGTCCGCCTCCTCCCAGGCGGCGAACTGCTCGATGAGCGCCGCGCGGCGCGCGGCGCGGGCGGTGCGCACCTGCTCCCGGCCGGTCTCGGTCAAGCTCAGCTGGACCGCGCGCGCATCGCCCGGGTCCGCCTGGCGCTGCAGCAGGTGCAGGTGTTCGAGCAGGTGCACCTGCCGGCTCAAGGTGGGCTTGCCGATGCGGAAGAAGGCGGCCAGCTCGCTGGGGCGGGCGGATCCGAGGTCGTCGATGCGCACCAGGATGCTGTAGGCCTCGAAGTTCAGCTGCGGGTGCACCGACTGCGCGCTGGCGCGCACCACCGCCCGTGAGCGGCGCAGCAGCACCCCCAGCTCGCGCTCCAGGTGCGCCACCGCTTGCGGCACCGCCACTGCCTCCGGCACCGCCACCGCCTCCGGCGCCGCCGGCACCGCCTGTGCCGTGGTGCTCGCTGCAGTGCCGCTGCTCTCGTCCTCCCCGGTGCTCATCGCCGGAGTGTGCGAACCGCGCGTCAACGTGCACCGGCGCCGGGCCGCCTGCTGCGCACGCGTGCCGGTCGCGCTGCTGTGCTCGGCGCTGTGCTCGTCGCCGTGCTCGTGGTCGTGCTCGGTGCTGGACGGCGCCGCGGAGCTCGCGCACCGCTCGCGCAGCAGCACCCGGGGGCTGCTCAGCTGCCGCTGGCGGCGGCCTTGAGCTTGCTGCCCGCGCTCAGCTTGGCGCTGTAGCCGGCCGGGATCTGAATGCTCTCGCCGGTCTGGGGGTTGCGGCCAGTGCGGGCGGCGCGCTCAGAGCGCTCGAGGCTGAACAGCCCGGGCACGCTGACGGCCTCACCGCGCGCTACCGCCTCGAGCAGGACGTCGCCGAAAGCGGCCAGGACCGCCTCGGCGGTGCTCTTGGACAGCTCGGTGCGCTGGGCCAGCGCGGTGATCAGTTCGGCACGGTTCACGGTCGAATCCTCAAGGGTGCTGCGGTAGTGCTGATGGGTGCTGCTGGCAGCAGATGCTGACAGGTGGCGCGCCAGCGCAGTGTCGATGGGGTGCCGAGTTGCTGGTGCGCACCGCCGTCATCGGCCACGTCGGCATCGTGTCAGTGCCACACGGGCCTCGCGAGCTTCGAGACGCGCGACCTCGACAGCGGCGCTGCTGGTTGCCGCGATCAGGTGATGGGAAGAACGGCTCGCGTGGAGGAGCGCACCACCAGGTGCGGCTGGATGACCTCGTGGCGCGGCTGCTCGCGCCCGCCGATGCGTTCCAGCAGCAGGCGGGTGGCCAGGCGTCCCATCGCGGCGCCGCCCTGGCTGACGCTGGTGAGGTCGATCAGGGGGTGGCTGGCCATCCTGGTGTCGTCGTAGCCGCACACCGAGACCGTGCGCGGGTCCAACCCGTAACGGGCGCCCACCTCGGCCAGGGTGCGCAGGACCCCGAAGGCGGCGTCGTCGTTGCCGGCGAAGACGGCCGTCGGGCGGCTGCCGGCCTGCAGCGCCCCCCGCAGCGCCTGGGCGGCGCGGTGGTCGTCGAAGGAGGTTTCCAGGACCTCGATGTGCTCGGCCAGGCCGGCGTTGGTCATGGCCTTCTCGTAGGCGGCTCGCCGCAGCGCCGGCGGCGTTCTGGCCAGATGCGCCAGGTCCGGGTCGTGGTGGGTCACGTGCAGGATGCGGCGGTGCCCCAGGGCCAGCAGGTGCCCCATCACCAGCTCTGCGCCGCGCACGTCGTCGCCGACCACGGTGTCGTAGCGGGTGGAGGGGTCGTGCCGCCCCAGCTCGACCAGAGGGGTGCGCTCGGCGAAACCCTCCAGCCAGCCGGGCTCGACCAGGGGGGAGTGGGCGATGATGCCGTCGACCTGCCGGTCCGAGAGCGCCTCCAGCGCGCGGCGGCCGCTGGCGTGCGCGGAGTCCACCGGCGCCAGGATCAACTGGTAGCTGCTGCTCTCCAGCTCCTCGACGGCGCCGGCCAGGATGTCGTCGACGAAGGTGGTCCGAAACAGCGGCAGCATCACCCCGATGGTGGAGGTGGTGCCGCGCAGCGCCCGCGCCGCGGTGCTGGGCCGGTACTCCAGCTCCTGGATCGCCCGCTGCACCCGTGCGCGCATGTCGTCGCTGACGCCGTAGGCGTCGCGCAGCACCTTGGAGACCGCGGCCCGCGAGACGCCCGCCGCGGCGGCCACGTCGCTGATCGTCGGCCGCCGTGCGGCACGGCCCGCTCGTTCCATGCTCACATCCTCCAGGGCGGACAGCTCGAGCCGAGACTATCCCGCTGATCCGCGCCGGCTCGCCGGCGCGCAGCCGGTGCGGGCCGCCACGCGTGCGAGTGGGGACCAGGGACAGTGCTTGACACGGCCGGTGCGGCCACTCATTCTGTAGACCGATCTACAGGGCGCTCGAAGAGGAGACACGCTGTTGGACACCGCGCTCACCGCCACACCCATCACGGCGCTCATCACCGCGCTTGTCACGGCACCCGTCAGCGCACCCGTCAGTGCGGCGAGTCGGCCGCTCCCTCATCCCGCCCGCTGACCGCGCGGGCGCGCTGCGCGGCACCGCCCTGCCGCCGGTGCGCAGGTGAGTCAGAGGCTCGTCCCACCGCCTGCGGGTACGGCACCTGCTCGAACCCCCGAGCGTCGAGGCCAGCCCGCACGCTCTCACCTGCACGCCAGCACGAACGCCCGACCCGTTGGAACGTGTCAACGGCTCGTGCACCCAGGACTCACGACCGTCTCGAAGGGGAGACTCGATGATCACCAACCGCGCGAAGTCCCGCACCCTGGCGGCGGCCACCGTCGCCGTGCTCGGGCTGATGACCGGCTGCAGCGCCGGCAGCCTGGGCTCCTCCGACGACGACGGGGGCGGCGGCACCACCATCACCTGGCTCACCGGCGCCGAGCAGGACGACCAGCTGCAGGCCCAGGCCGTCGTCGACGCCTTCGAGCAGGCCAACCCCGACATCACCGTCGAGGTCGAGGGCCGCCCCGGCGGCGGCGAGGGCGACAACCTGGTCAAGACCCGCCTGCAGACCGGCACCATGGCCGACGTCTTCAACTACAACTCCGGCTCGCTCTTCCAGCAGATCGCCCCGGCCAACAACCTCACCCCCATCGACGCCTCCACCGTCGAGACCATCGACGAGGCCTACCACCCGCAGGTCTCGGTGGGCCAGGACGTCTACGGCGTGCCCTACGGCAACGCCTTCGGCGGGGGCATCATGTACAACCGCAGGGTCTTCGAGCAGGTCGGCGTGCAGGTGCCCACCACCTGGGCGGAGCTGGTGGCGGCCGCGGAGAAGATCAAGGCCGCCGGCATCGCGCCGGTGATCCAGACCTACCAGGACACCTGGACCGCGCAGCTGCTGGTGCTGGCCGACTTCCACAACGTCGCCGCCGCCAACCCCTCCTTCGCGCAGGACTACACCGCCGGTCGCGCCAAGTTCGCCACCGACCCCGCCGCCCGGGCCGGCTTCGAGCACCTGCAGGAGATCCACGACAAGGACCTGGCGAACGCCGACTTCGCCTCCACCCGGGTCGAGGACGGCATGCGCCTGCTCGCCGAGGGGGCGGGTGCGATGTACCCCATGCTCAGCCTGAACGTCAGCACCCTGCAGGTCGTCGCGCCCGAGAAGGTCCAGGACGTCGGCTTCTTCGCCCTGCCCGGTCAGGACGCGGGCACCAACGGCTTGACCGCCTGGTACCCCGACGGCGTCTACATCCCCAAGTCCACGACGGGGCAGGAGCTGCAAGCGGCGCAGAAGCTGGCGGCGTTCATCGCCAGCCCGCCCGGTTGCGAAGCCATCGCCACGGTGGTCACCCCCACCGGCCCCTACCTGGCCGAGGGCTGCGAGCTGCCCGCCGACGTGCCGCAGATCACCGAGGACGTCAGCGCCTACTTCGAGCAGGAGCGGCAGTCGGCGGCGCTGGAGTTCTCCTCGCCCGTCAAGGGCCCAGCGCTGGAGCAGATCCTCGTCGAGGTCGGCTCCGGCATCCGCACCGCCGCCGACGGCGCGGCCCTGTACGACCAGGACGTGCAGAAGCAGGCCCAGCAGCTGGGCCTGGAGGGCTGGTGAGCCGTTGACCCCCGCCCGTCCCCGGCGTACCGCGCCGTGCACGGTGCACAACCTGCACCGGGCGCGAGGCGGCGCAGCCGGGGACGGGCCCGTCGCAAGGAGGCCCTCAGGTGTCGTCCACGATCAGCTCCACCACCGGATCCACCACCGGCTCCACGGGAGGGCGAGCGCGCCCGTCCCGCCGTAGCGGGCAGGGGCGCAGCCCCTACCCGAGCTGGTTCTACCTGCCCGCCGCGATCGTCTACGGCGTGCTGTTCATCGTCCCCACCCTGCTCTCCTTCTACTTCGCCCTGACCCGCTGGACGATCTTCGACAGCCAGTTCATCGGCCTGGACAACTTCACCCAGTTCTTCTCCGAACCGGCCCTGACCCGCGGCTTCGTCAACACCTTCGTCTACGCGGTGATCACCTCCACCGCCAAGGTCGTCCTGGGCCTGGGGCTGGGCATGCTGCTCACCAGCCGGATCCTCGGGCGCGGCTACCTGCGCGCGGTCGTCTTCTTCCCCGTCCTGGTCTCCTCCGTCGGCGTCGGCATCACCTTCCAGGTGCTGATGAACCCCACCAAGGGCGCCATCAACGCCGCCCTGGCCGTCATCGGCATCGACGGTCCCGGCTGGCTGACCAACCCCGACCTGGCGCTGTTCTCCGTGGCGATGGTCGACGTGTGGAAGGGCGTGGGGCTGGCCACCCTGATCTACATGGCCGGCATCGTCTCCATCCCCAAGGAGTACTACGAGGCCGCCAGGGTCGACGGTGCCGGCTCCTGGACGCTGTTCCGCAACGTGATCTTCCCGCTGTCCTGGCCGGCGACCTCCACCGTCATCACCCTGTCCCTGATCGGGGGCCTGCGCTCCTTCGACCTGATCTGGGCGATGACTCGCGGCGGGCCCGGCTTCACCTCCGACGTCATCGCCAGCGTGATCTACAAGCAGTACCAGGCCGGTTTCTACGGCCTGTCCACCGCCGGCAACGTCATCCTCTTCCTGGCCGTGATTGCCATCGTGTTCCCGCTGACGCGGTTCCTGGCTCGCAAGGAGGTCGAGCTGTGAGCTCCACCACCACTCCGTCCTCCGGCCCGGCCGGTGCTGCCGGGCCCCTGGTCCCGCGCTCGGGCGGCCGCGTGCCCAGTCGTCAGTCGGCTCTCGGCGGGCGCGTCGGCGGCCCGCGGGCCGCGCTGTACCGTTACGGCGCCGGCGCTCTGGCCATCGTCGTCAGCGTCGTCGTCTTCATCGTCCCCTTCGCCTTCATCGTCCTGGTGGCGGCGATGGATGCCCGCCAGGCCGGGGAGTTCAGCTTCGCCTGGCCGCGTGAGCCCCAGGTGTGGCAGAACCTCACCGACGTCGTGGCCGCTCGCGACTACCTGCTGATCATCGCGTTCATCAACTCCATCGTGCTCACCGTGGCCTCGGTGACCTTCATGGTGGTGCTCGGCTCGATGGTCGCCTTCGTGCTGCAACGGCGCACCACCCGCTTCACCGGCTTCATCAACTTCCTCGTGCTGGCCGGGTTGATCATGCCGCCGGC
Source organism: Kineococcus gurbantunggutensis (assembly GCF_050871925.1). Lineage (NCBI taxonomy): Bacteria > Bacillati > Actinomycetota > Actinomycetes > Kineosporiales > Kineosporiaceae > Kineococcus > Kineococcus gurbantunggutensis. The sequence goes on along the minus strand of NZ_JBJLSG010000028.1, from coordinate 3,017 downwards.
GATCGTGCCGACCATCTGGGTGCTGCAGCGCCTGGGGCTGTTCGGCACCATGCCCGGGCTGATCCTGGTGGAGGTCGCCTTCGGGCTGTCCTTCACGATCCTGCTCTTCCGCGCCTTCATCTCCACCATCCCGCGCGAGCTGGACGAGGCGGCCGTGCTGGACGGGGCCGGTCCGCTGCGGCTGTTCTTCCGCGTCATCCTGCCGCTGCTGCGCCCCGTGCTGGTCACCGTCGTGCTGGTGCAGTCGGTCAACGTCTTCAACGACTTCCAGACCCCGCTGTACTTCCTGCCCGGCGATGCCGGGGCCACGGTGCAGCTGACGCTGTTCAACTTCCAGAGCCAGAACCTCTCCAGCTACAACCTGCTGTTCATGGACATCCTGCTCATCACGATCCCGCCGCTGGTGCTGTACCTGTTCTTCAACCGCCAGATCGTCGCCGGCATGACCGCCGGCGCGGTCAAGGGCTGAGCGCCACCACTCGCAGCACCACTCGCAGCACCACTCGCAGCACCACTCGCACCACGAGGAGCTCCCGCATGCCCCCCACCTGGCAGGCCAGCATGATCACCGCGGACGAGGTGCCACAGGCACCGCTGCTGCGCACCCGTTTCACCCTCGACACCGGCCACGGCCCCGTCCGCGCCGCCCACCTGCACGTCAGCGCCAAGGGCCTGGTCGAGCCGTACCTGGACGGTGCCCCCGTCACCGACGAGGTCCTCTCGCCCGGATGGAGCAGCTACGAGTGGCGGCTGCGCTACCGCACCCACGACGTCACCGCCGCCCTGGGGGGAGGGGGCGGAGAGCACGTGCTGGGCCTGGCCCTGGGCAGCGGCTGGTCGCACGGCCGGCTGGCCTGGAGCGGCAAGAGCGCGCTGTACGGAGAGGAGATCGGCGGCTTCGCGCAGCTGGAGATCGACTTCGCCGACGGGCACACCCAGATCGTCGCCACCGACGAGACCTGGCGGGCGCACCCCTCCGCCGTGCTGGCCGACGAGATCTACGACGGGCAGAGCATCGACGCCCGGCTGCTCGACCCCGCCTGGGCCACCACCGGCTCCTCCGAGGACGGCTGGAGCGGGGTGCACGCCCTCGACTTCGACACCTCGATCCTCACCGAGCACCTCGGACCACCCGTGCGCCGTCAGGAGGTCATCTCGGCGAAGGAGGTGTGGACCTCCCCGTCGGGCAAGACGCTGGTCGACTTCGGGCAGAACCTCGTCGGCTGGCTGCGCTTCACCGTCACCGGCGAGGCCGGCTCGAGCATCACCATCCGCCACGCTGAGGTCCTCGAGCACGGCGAGCTGGGAACCCGCCCGCTGCGCAGCGCCAAGGCCACCGACACCCTCGTCCTCTCCGGGGGCCAGGACGTCTTCGAGCCGACGTTCACCTTCCACGGCTTCCGCTACGCGCAGGTCGAGGGCTGGCCCGGCGAGCTGCGCCCGCAGGACCTGCAAGCCGTCGTCGTCCACTCCGACCTGGACCGCACCGGCACCTTCGAGTGCAGCGACGCGGACCTGAACCAGCTGCACCGCAATATCGTGTGGGGAACCAGGGGCAACTTCCTGGACGTGCCCACCGACTGCCCGCAGCGCGATGAGCGTCTGGGGTGGACCGGTGACCTGGCCGTCTTCGCCCCCACCGCGGCGTACCTGTTCGACGTGCGCGACTTCCTGCGCGACTGGCTGCGCGACCTGGACGCCGAGCAGGCCCACAACGACGGCATCGTGCCGTGGGTGGTGCCCGACGTGCTGAAGTTCTCCCCGCCGCACCCGCAGATGGCCGAGAGCGAAGCCACCTCGTTCTGGTCCGACGTGGCGGCCTGGCTGCCGTGGACGCTGTACCAGGCCTACGGCGACCGTGAGGCCCTGGCCGAGGCCTACCCGGCCGCAGCCGCCCACGTGCGCCGCGTCGCCGGCCTGCTCTCACCCACCGGTCTGTGGGACACCGGTTTCCAGTTCGCCGACTGGCTGGACCCCGACGCCCCGCCGGACGACCCGGCCGCGGCCAAGGCCGACAAGGGCGTGGTCTCCACCGCCGCGGCGTACCGCAGCGCGCGCACCACCGCCGACATCGCCCGGGTGCTCGGGCACGAGGACGACGCCGCCGAGTTCGAGGCGCTGGCCCAGCGGATCCGGGCTGCGTTCGGGGAGCACTACGTCTCCGACGACGGCAGCGGCGGCACCACCGTCACCAGCGACTGCGCGACGGTGTACGCGCTGGCCATCGAGTTCGGCCTGCTCGATCCGGACCAGCGCCAGGCGGCGGGGCAGCGACTGGCGGAGCTGGTGGTCAAGGCCGGCTACCGCATCTCCACCGGCTTCGCCGGCACCCCGTACGTCACCGACGCCCTCGCCTCCACCGGGCACCTGGAGGACGCCTACCGGCTGCTGCTGGAGAAGGAGTGCCCCTCGTGGCTGTACCCCGTGAGCATGGGCGCGACCACGGTCTGGGAGCGCTGGGACTCCATGCTCCCCGACGGCACCATCAACCCTGGGCAGATGACGTCCTTCAACCACTACGCCCTGGGGGCGGTGGCCGACTGGATGCACCGCACCATCGCCGGCATCGCCCCGCTGGAGCCCGGCTACGCCCGAGCCCTCATCGCCCCGCAGCCCGGGGGCGGGATCACCTGGGCGCGCGGCGCGCTGCAGACCCCGCACGGGCGGCTGGGCGTCTCCTGGCGCCTTCAAGGCGCTGAGCTCTCCGTGGAGGTGGAGGTGCCCGAGGGCACCAGCGCGGTGCTGCGCCTGCCCGGGCAGGACGAGCACGAGCTGAGCACCGGCACCCACCGTCTGACGGCACCGGCTGCGTGAGGCAACGGATCCGGTGACGGTACGGGTCTCCTGACGGCGCCGACCGCGTGAGGGTGCTCACCGGGTGATCGTTCACCGGGGTGCGGTAGCCACGGACCACTGGATCGATGGGGGGGGGGGGGGGGGGGCGCCGCCCCCCCCCCCCCCTCCCGCCCCGGCCCCGCCGGGCGGCGGGGGCGGGGGGGGCGCCCGGCCCGGGCTCC
>NZ_JBJLSG010000027.1:0-48232 GCF_050871925.1 Kineococcus gurbantunggutensis | reverse complement strand
GCCCGCCGCGCCCCCCCCCCCCCCGCCCCCCGCCCCCCCCCCCCCCCCCCCCCCCCCCCCCCCCCCCCCCCCCCCCCCCCCCCCCCCCCCCCCCCCCCCCCCGCCGCGCCGACGCCGCCGCCCTGGCCGCCGGGCTGGCCGCGTGGGCGGTGGACGTGGAGGCCGTGCAGGACGCCGGGGACACCGGGGACGCCGGGGGGACGGGCGGGGCGGGGGAGGGCGCCGGCGGTGCGCGGGTGAGCGGCCGGCTGCGCGTGCGGGTGCAGGGGGAGGGCCGCGAGGTCGCCGGCCGGCTGCGCGCCGCGCTGGTGCGCGAGCGCGGCACCTGGGCGCTGGTGCCGACCGGGGGCACCCCCCAGCCCTGGGACCTCGGCGAGGTCGGCGCCCGGCGGGTCGACGGCGGCGTCGTGCTGCTGGTGCGCCCCCGGCGCGACGCCGCGGGGAGCGACGCAGGCGACGCCGCGGGGAGCGATGCCGGCATCGACGCCGGCATCGACGCCGGCATCGACGCCGGCATCGACGCCGGCATCGACGCCGACGCCGCCCGCGCCGCCGAGGACGTCGCCGCCGGGGCCGCCGCCGACCTGCCCGCCGCCGCCGCGCGCGTGGACGCCGCCTGGGGGGCGGACTGGCCGCGCGGCACCGCCGTCGTCGTCGTGCCGCGGGCGCTGCACGCCGCGCGCCTGGCCGGGCTCGACCCCGTCCGCGCCGCGGCGCTGGACGCCGTGGCCGTCGGGGAGGACGCCGCGCTGGCCGACGGCGCCCCCGCCGGCGTGCGCGTCGTCCTGGTCGCCGAGCGGTTCGCCCGCCTCACCCCGGCCGGGCGCGCCGCCACCCTGACCCACGAGCTCGTCCACGTGGCCGCCCGCGCCACCGCCCGGCCCGCCGCGCCGGCCGGCGACGGGCTGCGGCCGGTGCCGCGCTGGCTGGCCGAGGGCTACGCCGACCACGTCGCCCGCCTGGGCCTCGGCGTGCCCGCGGCCGCGCTGGCCGCGCCCCTGCTGCAGGCCGTCGCCGCCGGCGCGGTGCCCGCCGTGCCCGCCGACGGGGACTTCGACGCCACCGGGCAGCGCCTGCAGGTCGCCTACGCGGCCGCCTGGACGCTGGTGGCCTCCGCCGCCCGCACCGCCGGCACGCCCGCCGTCACCGCCCTGCACCGGCGGCTGGCCGCCGCCCCCGGCCGCGGCGGCGAGGCCGCCGGCCCGCGCGAGCAGCGCCTGGAGCGCGCCTGCCGCGCGGCGCTGGGCACCGGGTGGGCCGAGGTGCGGCGGACCTGGCGCGCCGACGTCGCGGCCGGCCTGGTGGGGTGGGGTCCGTGAGCACCCTGGTCGTCACCAACGACTTCCCCCCGCGCACCGGCGGCATCGAGTCGTTCGTGCACGCCGTCGTGCGCCTGCTGCCGGACGCCACCGCCCGCCGCGGCGGCCCCGGCGCGGCCGGGGCCGCGCGCGTGGTCGTGCACACCGCCTCCCAGCGCGGCGACGGCGCCGTGGACGCCGCGCTGGCCGCCGCCGGCATCACCGTGGTGCGCGACCCCTCCCCGCTGCTGGTGCCCACCCCTGCCGTCGCCCGCCGGGTGCGGCGCACCGCGCGCGAGCACGGCGCGGACCGGGTCTGGTTCGGCGCCGCCGCGCCGCTGGGGCTGCTGGCGCCCGGGCTGCGCCGCGCCGGGGTGCACCGGGCCGTGGCCACCACCCACGGCCACGAGGTGTGGTGGTCCACCCTGCCCGGCTCGCGCGCCGCGCTGCACCGCATCGGCGAGGGCACCGACACCCTCACCTACCTGGGGCCGTGGTGCCGCTCGCGCATCGAGCGGCCCCTGAGCCCCGCCGCCCGCGCCCGCATGCGGCAGCTGACCCCCGGCGTCGACGCCGACGTCTTCCGGCCCGGCTGCGGCGGGCGGGAGGTGCGCGCCCGGCACGGCCTGGGCGAGCGGCCCGTCGTGGTGTGCGTCTCGCGCCTGGTGGCGCGCAAGGGCCAGGACGTGCTGGTGCGGGCCATGCCGGAGGTGCGCCGCCGGGTGCCCGGCGCGGCGCTGCTCATCGTCGGCGACGGCCCGCACCGGCCCGCGGTGGAGCGCCTGGTGGACCGGCTGGGCCTGCGCGGGCACGTCGTGCTCACCGGCGCGGTGCCCTGGGCGCAGACGCCGGCGCACTACGACGCCGGGGACGTGTTCTGCATGCCCACCCGCACCCGCCTGGGCGGCCTGGAGCCGGAGGCGCTGGGCATCTGCTACCTGGAGGCCGCCGCCTGCGGGCTGCCCGTGGTGGCCGGCGACTCCGGCGGCGCCCCCGACGCGGTCCTGGACGGCGTCAACGGGCACGTCGTCGACGGCCGCGACGTGGCCGCCGTGGCCGACCGCGTCGCCGGCCTGCTCGCCGACCGGCAGCGGGCCGCGGCCCTGGGGCGCGCGGGCCGGGAGTGGGTCAGCCGGCGCTGGGGCTGGACGGCGCAGGCGGAGCGGCTGGCGGCGCTGCTGGCCGGCGACGACGTGGCCGACGAGGTGGGCGCGCACCCGGGCGCGGGTCCGAGCGGGGCGCCGGCGCCACCGGCCCGCTGAGCGGCGGGCGGGCCCCCGCGGCCGCGGCCACCGACAGCAGCAGCAGCGCCCCCACCAGCCAGAACTGGTTGTAGAAGGCCTGCTTGTTGAGGACGTTGACGACCACCAGCACGCTCGCGCACCACGTCAGCAGCCCCGACAGCCCCACCGGCCGCCGGTGCAGGGCCACCACGGCCGCCGCCAGCACCGCCACCACCAGCACGCCCACGACGGCGAACGGCAGCCGCACGCCCGTCTCGTTGAGGACCAGCGTGTAGAGGGTGTCCGCGAAGCGCAGCGGCGGCAGCTCCAGCATCGTGCGCACCGTGTCGTGCAGGAAGTCCGCCGGGCGCCCCAGCGCCCACGGCGCCACCAGCAGCGCCGCGCCGCCCACCGCCACCGCCGTGCGCCGCGGCCCGAAGCGCGGCCAGGTCGCCAGCAGCGGCAGCAGCACCACCACGTGCTGCTTGGCGGCCAGCGCCACGGCCAGCGGCACCACCGCCCACCACGTCCCGCGCCCGCCGCGGCCCACCAGCAGCGCCCACCCGGCCAGCCCCGCCAGCACGGTCGGCTCGGTCCACGCCTGCTCCAGCAGGGTGCTGCCGCCGGGCGCCAGCAGCAGCAGCGCCGCCGCCGCCACCGCGGCCGGGCGCCAGCGGCCCAGCGCGGCCACGGCCAGCGCCGAGAGCACCACCAGCACCCCCAGGGCCCAGCGCACGTCCCCGGCCAGCCACCGGCCCGGCGCGGTGAGCACCGCCGTCCACGGCAGGTAGGCGAAGGCGTCGGTGATGCCGGGGGAGCCGGTCCACTCCTGCGCGTACATCGACTCCCCGCGCAGCAGCCCGTCAGCCGCCTGCTGCAGGATCACCCACACGTCGATGCGCGGGGCCGGGTCGCCCACCACGACCAGCGCGCAGGACGCCGCAGCGCCCGCCAGCGCCACCAGCAGGGCCGCCGCCGTCCCGCGCGCGAGCAGCAGCAGCGCCCCGGCCGCCAGCGCCGCGCCCGCCAGCACGGCGCGCACCGCCCACAGCCCGCCCGGGTCCAGGTAGCTGAACGGGGCCACCAGCAGGTGCGTGGCGGCCACCAGCGCCAGGGCGCCGGCCGCGGCGCGCCGGCCCGGCGAGGGCGCCGGCGCGGCGCCGCGGTCGTCGCGGGCGCTCAGCGCCAGCGCCACCAGCGCCGCCGTTACCAGCAGGTACCCGGCGACGATCCACCAGCGGTAGCGCACCACGCTGTGGGTGGCCAGCGCCGTCAGCGCCCACCACACCAGCAGGACCGCGCCGTCGCGGCGCGTCACCGGCGCGTCACCGGCGCACCGCCGCCGGCCCCTCGCCGCTCACGCGTAGAGCGCGTCGACCTCGCCGGCGAAGTCGCGCAGCACCTCCGCGCGCTTCACCTTCTGCGAGGGCGTCAGGTAGCCGTTCTCGATCGTGAAGTCGTCGCGCAGCACCCGGAAGCGGCGGATGGACTCCGCCCGGCTGACCGCCTCGTTGGCGCCGTCCACGGCCTGCTGCAGCGCGGCCAGGACGACCTCGTCGGTGGGCGCGCGCACCGCGTCCAGGCCGGGGCGGCCGTGGTTGGCGCCCCAGGAGGGCAGCGCCTCCTCGTCCAGGGTGAGCAGGCAGCCCACGTAGTGCCGCTGGTCGCCGACCACGACGGCCTGCGAGACCAGCGGGTGCGCGCGCAGCCGGTCCTCCAGCGTCGAGGGCACCACGTTCTTGCCGTTGGCGGTGACGATGATCTCCTTCTTGCGGCCCGTGATGCGCACGTGGCCGCTGTCCAGGACCTCGCCCAGGTCGCCGGTGCGGAACCAGCCGTCCTCGAACGCCTCGCCGGTGGCGTCCTCGCGCCCGCGGTACTCGCGGAAGACGCCCACGCCGCGGCAGAGGATCTCGCCGTCCTCGGCGACGGCGACGTCGGTGCCCGGCAGCGGCAGCCCCACGGTGCCGATCCGGATGCGCGAGGGGCGGTTCACGCACAGCGGGGCGGTGGTCTCCGTCAGGCCGTAGCCCTCCAGGACGACCAGGCCCGCGCCGCGGAAGAAGTGCGCCAGGTGCTCGCCCATCGGCGCCCCGCCGGAGACGGCGTGCTCCACGCGCCCGCCCAGCAGGGCGCGCAGCTTGGCGTACACGAGGCGGTCGAACAGCGCGTGCCGCGCCCGCAGCGGCAGCGGCGCGCGCCCGGAGTCCAGCGCGCGCGAGTAGGCGACGGCCGTGCGCGAGGCCTGCTCGAAGACCGCCGCGCGCAGCTTCCCGCCCGCGGCGGCGCGCTGCTCGGCGCCGTTGTAGACCTTCTGGAACACCCGCGGCACGGCCAGCACGAACGTGGGCCGGAAGCCGGCCAGGTCCGGCAGCAGGTCCTTGGCGTCGGGGGTGTGGCCCACCCGGATGCGGCACACCAGGCACAGCGTCTCGATGAACCGGGCGAAGACGTGCGCCAGCGGGATGAAGAGCAGCGTGGCCGCGTCGGGGCGCTGCAGCACCTCCGGGATCGCCGCGCGGGCGTTGCGGGCCAGGTCCAGGAAGTTGCCGTGCGTGAGCACGCAGCCCTTGGGGCGGCCGGTGGTGCCGGAGGTGTAGATGATCGTCGCGGGGTCGCCCGGGCCCGCCAGCGCGCGGCGGCGCTCCAGCTCCTCGTCGCCGGTGTCGCGGCCGGCGGCGCGCAGCTCGTCCAGGGCCCCGCCCGCCAGCGTCCACACGTCCCGCAGCTGCGGCAGGTGCTCGCGCACCTCGGCCACCCGCGCGGCGTTGGCGGTGGTCTCCGCGAAGCACGCCACCGCGCCGGAGTCGGACAGGATCCAGCGCACCTGCTCGGTGGAGGAGGTCTCGTACACGGGCACCGTGACGGCCCCGGTGAACCAGACCGCCACGTCCACCAGCGTCCACTCGTAGCTGGTGCGGGCCATCAGGGCGACGCGGTCGCCGGGCTCGACGCCCGCGGCCAGCAGGCCCTTGGCCACCGCGACGACGTCGGCGAGGAACTCGGCGGCGGTGACGTCCCGCCAGGTGCCGTCGGGCTGCTTGCGGCTGACGCTGACGTGCCGGGGGACCTCGCGCGCCGTCTCGACGACGCAGTCGGTGAGGTTCCCGGCCGTCGCGGGCGGGACGAGCGGGGGCTCGCAGCTGCTCCGCACGGGGCTTCCTCCTCGGTGTCGCTCCGGGGGCGACGCCGTCACCGGCCGCGTCCGGGCCGCCCGCTGGTGCGGCGGCGCCCCGACCCTACCCGCGGCCGCCGCGGCCCCCGGTGGTGCCGTCGCGCGCGTCACCCGGGCGGGTGCGGCGACCGGCCCGGCGCCCGGCTTCAGGTGCCGGCCGCGGCGGCCGATGGGACGGGGCGGGGCGGACCGGAGGAGGGGGAGCGGTGGACGAGGCGCTGGAGGGGGCCGCGGGCGGTGCCCGCCGTGACGCGCGCAGCAGCACCCGCACCGGTGCGGCGTTCGGCGCGGTGGAGGTGGGGCCGCCGGTGAGCCGGCTGCCCCGCCCGGCGCAGCCCGCCGCCCCCGCCGCCGCCGCGCCGGAGCGCTGCCCGTCGTGCGCGGCGCGCGTGCGGGCCGGGCAGGCCTGGTGCTCGCTGTGCCACGCCCCGCTGGCGGCCGGTCCCGCCCCGGCGGAAACCGCCCCCGCCCCGGCGCCCCCCGGCCCCGGGCGCGGGAGCACCGGGGAGACCGCGGACCCCGCGGGCCCCGCGGACGCGGTGGACGCGGTGGACGTGGCGGACGCGGTGGACATGGCCGGGCCCGGCGAGGAGGCCGGGCCCGGCGAGGAGGAGGTCGAGCGGATGCTGCGCGCCCTGGCCGACTCCGGCGCCCCCGTGCGCGGCCTGGGCTCCCCGCGCGCCAAGGTCGCCGTCGCCGTCGGCGGGGGCCTGGCGCTGACGCTGCTGCTGCTGCTGGCGATGACCGTCCTGGGGCTGCTCGCCGGTTGAGCGCGGGCGGCGCGGCGCGGGAGCGGCGGGGGCGCGCCGCGCGGGGACGCACACCGACCGGGGCCGGCGGGCGCCGATGCTCTAACCTCCTGGCGGTCGCGCGCCGCGCGACCGCCCCACGCCGGGGCACGCGTCGCAGGGGGTTCCGGGACGGGCATGGCGGATCAGCGCACGACGGCGGTACACGACCCCGCGACGGCCGCCGGGGTCCCCGGCAACGCCATCGGCGTCGACATCGGCGGCACCAAGATCGGTGCCGGCGTGGTCGACCACCGCGGCGAGATCGTCGCCCAGACCCGGCGGGAGACCCCCGCCTCCCACCCCGACGCCATCGCCGAGGCCGTGGCCGACGCGATCGCGGAGCTGGCCACCACGCACGAGTTCGGGCCCGTCGGCGTCGCCGCGGCCGGCTTCGTGGACGCCGCCCGCTCCTCGATCGTCTTCGCGCCCAACCTCGCCTGGCGCGACGAGCCGCTGCGCGCGCGGCTGGAGCCGCGGCTGGGCCGGCGCGTCGTCGTCGAGAACGACGCCAACGCCGCCGCCTGGGCCGAGTACCGCTTCGGCGGCGGCCTGGACGAGCAGGGCCGGCCGGTGGACGACCTGCTCATGCTCACGCTGGGCACCGGCCTGGGTGGCGGCATCGTCTCCGGCGGGGTCCTGCAGCGCGGCGCGAACGGCGCGGCCGCCGAGCTGGGCCACGTGCGGGCCGTGCCCGGCGGGCGCGCCTGCGGCTGCGGCAACCTCGGCTGCTGGGAGCAGTACGTCTCCGGCAACGCGCTGGTGCGCGAGGCCCGCGACCTGCTGCGCTCGGGCGACCCCTCCGCCGAGCGGCTGCTGCGCGCGGCCGGCGGCGACCCCGAGGCCGTCGACGGGCCCACGGTGACGCGGCTGGCGCAGGAGGGCGACCTGGCCTCCGCCCGGCTGCTGGCCGAGGTGGGCCGCTGGCTGGGCGAGGCGGTGGCCAGCTTCGTGGCCGTGCTGGACCCCGACGTCGTCGTCATCGGCGGCGGCGTGTCCAGCGCGGGGGAGCTGCTGCTGGCGCCGGCGCGCGCGAGCCTGGCCGAGAACCTCTCCGGGCGCAGCCACCGCCGCCCGCCGCCCCTGCGCGCCGCCCGCCGCGGCAACGCCGCCGGGATCATCGGCGCCGCGGACCTCGCGCGCCTCGACTGAGCCCGCACCGCCCGAGCACCGACCGCACGCACGCGAGGACAGGACGCTGATGGCCGCACCCCGCTCGAGCCAGCCGCGGCGGCGGCGCCCGCCGGACCCGCGCCGCGCGGCGCTGCAGCAGCGGTTGCGCCAGCAGACCCGGCGCGCGCTCATCGGCGACGGCCCCGCCGTCGGCGTCGACATCGGCGGCACGAAGGTGCTGGCGGGCGTCGTCGACGGCGAGGGCCGCGTGGTGGCCCAGCTGCGGCGCGAGACGCCCACCCGCAGCCCGCGCGCGGTGGAGGACACCATCGCCGAGGTCGTCGAGGAGCTCGCCGGCGCCCACGACATCGTCTCGGTGGGCATCGGCGCGGCCGGCTTCGTCGACGCCGAGCGCTCCACGGTCCTGTTCGCCCCGCACCTGGCCTGGCGCCACGAGCCGCTGCGCGAGGCGGTAGAGCGGCGGGTGCGCGCCCGGCTGGGCCGGCGCGTCGGTCGGCGCACCGTGGTGGAGAACGACGCCAACGCCGCGGCCTGGGCGGAGTACCGCTTCGGCGCCGGGCGCGGCGAGAGCCGCCTGCTGTGCGTGACGATGGGCACCGGCATCGGCGGCGGCATCGTCACCCAGGGGCGGGTGGTGCGCGGGCGCTACGGCCTGGCCGGGGAGTTCGGCCACATGGTCGTCGTGCCCGGCGGGCACCGCTGCGAGTGCGGCAACCGGGGCTGCTGGGAGCAGTACGCCTCCGGCAACGCGCTGGTGCGCGAGGCGCGCGAGCTGGCCCGGTCGGCGTCCCCGGTGGCCCACGCCCTGCTGGAGCTGGCCGGCGGCGACCCGGAGGCGATCACCGGCCCGCTGGTGACGCAGGCCGCGCGCGCGGGCGACCCGGCGGCGGTGGAGCTGTTCGAGGAGGTCGGGCGCTGGCTGGGGGTGGGCGTCGCCAACCTGGCCGCGGCCCTGGACCCGGGCACCGTGGTCATCGGCGGCGGCGTCTCCGACGCCGACGAGCTGCTGCTGGGGCCGTGCCGCGAGGCGTACCGGCGCACCCTGACCGGTCGCGGTTTCCGCCCCGAGCTGCGGGTGGTGCGGGCCCGGTTGGGACCGGCGGCCGGCCTGGTCGGGGCCGCGGACCTGTCCCGCGGCTGGGGCTGACGTGGAGGTCGGTGCCCCCGGCGGGGAGCGCGCGCGGCTGCGCGTGGCGACCGTGAACGTGCGCGAGCTGCTCGACGACGGCCGGGTGCTGCGCGAGGTGCTGCGCGCCGCCGGGGCCGACGTGGTGTGCCTGCAGGAGGTGCCCACGCACCCCCTGGCCGGTCACCGCCTGGGCGACCTGGCCGCCGACGCCGGCCTGTGGGTGGTGGCCTCCGGCCGCGCCGGCGCGGGCACGGCGGTGCTGGCCGCCTCCCGGGTGGACGTGCGCGCCGGGGCGGTGCGGGCGCTGCCCACCCCCCGCTGGCGCGGTCGGCGACCGGTGCGCCGGCGCGGCACCGCCGAGGCCGTCGTGCGGGTGCCCCGGGGGGACTCCTGGTCGTGCGAGGTGCTGGTGCGCAGCGTGCACCTGGGCCTGGAGGAGGGCGAGCGGCTGGACCACGCGGGGCTGCTCGTGCCGGCCGCCGCCCCGGCGGGGCCCTGCGCGCCGTGGGCCGGTGCGCCGCTGGTGCTGGCCGGCGACCTCAACGAGGGCCCGGACGGTCCCGCGCGCGGCGTGCTGCGCACCGGTCCGCCCGGGGGCCTGGCCGACGCCGCCGAGGTGGCCGGGGCGACGTTCCCGACGTTCCCGGCGCGCGCGCCGCGCCGGCGCATCGACGCGGTGCTGGTGGACCCCCGCCTCGCCGTCGCCGCCGTGAGCACCCCGCCGGTGCCGCGCGCCGCCGACGCCACCGACCACCTCGCCGTGGTCGCGGACCTGCTGGTGCCGCCGGCCGCCTGAGCCCGCCCGCGGGCCGGCGCCAGCCGGCGGCGCTCACCGGAGCGGTGCGTCCTCAGACCACCGCGCCGTCGTCGTCGTCCTCGTCGCGCGAGCCGGGCAGGCGCACCACCAGGGTCGCGAACCCCGCGACGAAGACCGCCGCGGTGATCGCCGTCACCAGCGCCGACACCTCCCGCCGGGCCAGGGCCACGACGAGCAGGAACACCGGGGCGCCGACGACCGCGGCCCACGCGGCCCAGCCCACCAGGTCGCGCGGCAGGGGGGCGGGGTCGGCGGGCACGAACCGCTCGCCCTCGTCGAGGTCGGCCAGCTCCGCCGGCTCGGGCGGCTGCCCGGAGCGGCGCGCCGCCGGGGGCGGGACGTCCTCGCGCGGGGCCGGCGGCAGCGGGCGCGCCGGCCGGACCGTGCGGCCCTCCGGGCGCGCGGGTGCGGCGGGGCCGGGGGCCGCGGTGGTGCCGGCGTCCTCGTGCGGGCCCGCTGCGCCGGGGCCGCCCCGGCCGGCGCGGTGCGCGCCGGGGGCGGCGTCGCCGGGCGCGTCGCGGGGCGCGTCGCCGGTCACGTCGCCGGGCGCCTCGCCGGCGGGCGCGTCGGGGGCCGTCCGGTCGGCGGGGCCCTCGTCGTCCCAGCGCGCGACGATCTCGGCGAAGGCCGCGTCGACGTCGAGGCGACCGGATCCGTCGTCCGGGTCAGCAGGCACAGCTCATCGTGGCACGCCCGCCGCGCCCGGTCGAGGCGTCCGGCGGGCCCGGTCGCGATGCCCTAGGGTCGCCGCGGCGGCGGCGCCCGCCGCGGTGCGACGGCGGGGAGGGGGCCCGGTGCTCTACTGGCTCATCAAGCGGGGCATCGCGGAGCCGGTGCTGCGCCCGGTGCTGCGGCCGTGGGTGCGGGGGCTGGAGAACGTGCCCGCCTCCGGGCCCGCCGTGCTGGCCAGCAACCACCTGTCGGTGGCCGACCCGGTGCTGCTCTCGACGCTGCTGCCCCGGCGCGTGACGTACATCGCCAAGGCGGAGATGTTCACCGGCCCGGGCGTGCGCGGCCGGCTCTTCGGCCGGCTGCTGCGCGGCATCGGGCAGCTGCCGGTGGACCGCAGCGGGGGCAGCGCCTCCACGGCGGCCATCGACGCGGCCCTGGAGGTGCTGGGGCGCGGGGAGCTGTTCGGGGTCTACCCCGAGGGCACCCGATCCCCGGACGGGCGGCTGTACCGGGGCCGCACCGGGGTGGCGCGCATCGCGCTGCGCTCGGGCGCCCCCGTGGTGCCGGTGGCGGTGGTGGGCACCGACGAGCTCATGCCCCCCGGGCGGGCGGTGCCCCGGGTGCGCCGGGTGGGGCTCGTCGTCGGCGAGCCGCTGGACTTCTCCCGCTACGCCGGCCGCGCGGACGACCAGTTCGTCGTGCGCTCGGTGACCGACGAGGTGATGGCCGCGATCCAGCGCCTGTCGCGGCAGGAGTACGTGGACGGGTACGCCCCGCGCCGGCGGCCCGGGACCGGCTCCCCGGCCGCCGGCGGTCGCGGTCCCGGCGGGCGCTCCGCACCGCCGGGCCGGGGCTCGGGATCGGGGCCGGGACCCGCCGCTCCGGAGTGATCGCGCGCCCGGCCCCCGCGGTGGCAGAGTGACCCGAGCCACAGCTGGTGACGACCGGCCTCCCGGCCGGCGGACGAGGGGGTCGCGATGACCGGCACGACGGCGGGCGGGGCGGAGCGGGCGGCGGAGCCGGGGCGCGGGTGGTGCGTCGGCCTGCTGACGGGGGGCGGGGACTGCCCCGGGCTCAACGCGGTGCTGCGCGCCGCGGTGCTCGCCGGCACCCAGCGGCACGCGATGCGCTTCGTCGGCTTCCGCGACGGCTGGCGCGGGGTGCTCGAGGGCGACGCGGTGCCGCTGACCGAGGCGGACGTGCGCCCGCTGCTCACCCGCGGCGGCACGGTGCTCGGCTCCAGCCGCACCAACCCGCTGGCCGACGGCGTGCAGGCCGGGGTGGAGCGGGTGCGCGCCGCGATGGCCCGCCTGGGCGTGGACGCGCTGCTGGCCGTCGGCGGGGAGGACACCCTGGGGGTGGCCACGGCCCTGCACGAGGCGGGCGTGCCCGTCGTCGGCGCGCCTAAGACCATCGACGACGACCTGTCCGCCACCGACGCCACCTTCGGCTTCGACACCGCGGTGCAGACGGCCGTGGAGGCGTGCGACCGGCTGGCCACCACCGGCGCCTCCCACCACCGCGCCATGCTCGTGGAGGTCATGGGCCGGCACGCCGGCTGGATCGCGCTGCACACCGGCACCGCGGCCGGCGCCCACGTCACGCTCCTGCCCGAGGAGCCGGTGGACCTCGACGCCGTGGCCGCGACGCTGCGCGAGGTCCTCGAGCGCGGCGAGGCGCCGCTGGTGGTCCTGTCCGAGGGGGCGCCGGTGCTGGGCGAGCAGGCGGTGCGCACCGCCGAGCGCGACGCGTTCGGGCACGTGCAGCTCGGCGGCGCCGGCGAGCAGCTGCAGCGGGAGCTGGAGCGGCGGCTGCCGGGGGTGTCGATGCGCCTGACGGTGCTGGGGCACCTGCTGCGCGGGGGCACCCCCTCGGCGGCGGACCGGGTGCTGGCCACCCGCTTCGGGCTGTCGGCGGTGACAGCGCTGGCGCAGGGGCGCCTGGGCACCATGGCGGCGCTGCGCGGGGTGGACGTGGTGCAGGTGCCGCTGGCGGAGGCCACCGGCGTGCTGCGCACGGTGCCGCCCGAGCGGCGCGCGGAGACCGCCGGCCTGCGCTGGTGAGGCGGCGGGGGCGCCGGCGCCCCACCCGTCCCGCTCCCGTCCCGCTCCCGTGCTGCTCCCGTCCCGCCCGTGCCGGCCCGTCCCGCGGACCCCGCCGGTGCGTCCCCGGCAGGGTCCGCGGGGTGGGAGACTGGCCCGCGTGAGCACCGGAACGAGCACCGCGCCCACCGCCCCCACCAGCGCCTCGTCGATCGCGTGGCCGGACCTGCCCGCGGCCCAGCAGCCGCAGTGGCCGGACGCCGCCGCGCTGGCCGAGGTGCAGGCGGAGCTCGCCTCGTATCCCCCCCTGGTGTTCGCCGGGGAGGCGGACCAGCTGCGCGCGCAGCTGGCCGCCGCCGCCCGCGGCGAGGCGTTCCTGCTGCAGGGCGGGGACTGCGCCGAGACGTTCGCCGGCGCGACGGCCGACGGCATCCGCCGCCGGCTGAAGACGATGCTGCAGATGTCCGCGGTGCTGACGTACGGCGCCAGCATGCCGGTGGTCAAGGTCGGCCGGATGGCGGGGCAGTTCTCCAAGCCGCGCTCCAGCAACGACGAGACCCGCGACGGCGTGACCCTGCCGGCGTACCGCGGCGACGCCGTCAACGACTACGCCTTCACCGAGCAGTCCCGCACCCCGGACCCGCAGCGGCTGCTGCGGGCGTACCACACGTCCTCGGCGACGCTGAACCTCATCCGCGCGTTCACCACCGGCGGCTACGCCGACCTGCGCAAGGTCCACGAGTGGAACCGCGGGTTCGCCGCGACCGCCGCCAACGCCCGCTACGAGGCGCTGGCGCGCGACATCGACAAGGCGATGAAGTTCATGATCGCCTGCGGTGCGGACTTCGACGCGCTGCAGACCGTGCAGTTCTTCTCCAGCCACGAGGCGCTGCTGCTCGACTACGAGCGGCCCCTGACGCGCACGCTGGACGAGGAGCCGCCGCTGGCCGGGGGCTCGCCCGTGCGCGACGTGCGCCAGGGCGGCCCGTACGACGTCTCCGCGCACATGGTCTGGATCGGGGAGCGCACCCGCCAGCTCGACGGCGCCCACGTCGACTTCGCCTCGCGCATCCGCAACCCCGTGGGGATCAAGCTGGGCCCGAAGACGTCCGTGGACGACGCGCTCGCGCTGGTCGACAAGGTCGACCCCTACCGCGAGCCGGGCCGGCTGACGTTCATCACCCGCATGGGCGCCGGCACGATCCGCGAGGCCCTGCCGGCGCTGGTGGAGGGCGTCACGCGGGCCGGCGCCGAGGTGACGTGGGTGTGCGACCCGATGCACGGCAACACGATCACCTCCACGAGCGGGTACAAGACGCGCCGCTTCGACGACGTCGTGGACGAGGTCCGCGGCTTCTTCGAGGTGCACCGCGCGCTGGGCACCGTGCCCGGCGGCCTGCACGTCGAGCTCACCGGCGACGACGTCACCGAGTGCCTCGGCGGCGCCCTCGACATCGACGACGAGGCGCTCGCGACCCGCTACGAGTCGCTGTGCGACCCGCGGCTGAACCACCAGCAGTCCCTGGAGCTGGCCTTCCTGGTCGCGGAGATGCTGGCGCAGCGCTGAGGACGCCGGGCCGGCCGCCGCCCGCACGGGCGGCGGCCGGCTCACACCACGGTCAGCGTGATCGTGGAGCCCTTGGGCACGGACTGCCCCGAGCCCGGCTCGACCGAGCGCACGGTGCCGAAGATGCCGCCGAGCACGTTCTCCACGCGCACCGCGAAGCCCAGCTCCTCCAGCGCCGCGCGCACCTCGTCCACGCGCCGGCCCTGCAGCCCGTCCGGCACGCGCACCAGCGGCGGGCCGCTGGAGACGACGAGCCGCACGGCGTCGCCGCGGAACAGCGTGCCGTCGGCCGGGTTCTGCGAGACCACCGACCCGGCGGGCACCGTCTCGCTGCTGCGCTGCACCGGCTCCCCGGCCACCACCAGCCCCGCCTCGCGGACGCGGGCGCGCGCCTGCTCCAGCGTCGCGCCGACCACGTCGGGCACGGTGATCGGCTCGCGGCCCCGGGAGACGACGAGGTTCACGGGCGAGTCGTGCGGCACGGAGGCGGCCGCGGCCGGGTCGGAGCGGACCACCCGCCCCTGCGGCACGTCCTCGCTCCACTCCTCGCCGACCGCGCCGACGGCCAGGCCGGTGTCCACCAGCGCCCGCTCGGCCTCGGCGCGCTCGCGCCCGGCCAGCTCGGGCACCGCGAAGTGCTCCACGCCCGCGCTGACGACGACGGTGACGGTGCCGTCCTTGCGCACCCGCTGCCCGGCCGCGGGGTCGGTGCCCACGACCTGCCCCTGCGGGACGGTGTCGCTGAAGCCCTCGCGGCGCTGGACGGCGAACCCGTCCGCGCGCAGCCGCTGCACGGCCTGCTCGGGGGAGCGGCCGGCGACGTCGGGGGTGGTGGTGAAGGCGCCGGGGCCGGCCATGGACCACCACGCCACGCCCGCGGCCACGGCGAGCACCGCCAGGGTCAGCACCATCGCCAGCACCCCGCGCCGCCCCCGGCGGCCGCGGCGCCCGCGGTCCGCGGCCCGGGCGGCGGCCGCCCCGTCACCACCGGCGCCCTCGGCGTCCGTGTCGGCGTCGGTGCCGGGGACCGCGCCCGGCGCGGCGGCGGCGACCGCGGCGACGGTCCCGCCGGCGCCGTCCGCCAGGTCCAGGCGGACGGTGGAGCCGTCGGAGCCCGCCCCGCCCACGCGGCGCCCGCGCGAGGACAGCTCCTCGGGCGTCAGCCCCGCGCGCACCTCGCGCACCCGCGCCAGCATCGCGCCGGCGTCGTGGGGGCGGTCGTCGGGGTCCTTGGCCAGGGCCTCCAGCACCAGCCGGTCCACGGCCGGCGGGATCCCCGGCACCACCGAGGAGGGCACGGGGCGGTCGTCGTAGACGTGCTGGTACGCCACCCGCAGGGGCGTGTCGCCGGTGAAGGGCGGCGCACCGGTGAGCACCTCGAACAGCAGCACCCCGACGCCGTAGACGTCGCTGCGCGCGTCGGCGATGCCGCGCGAGACCTGCTCGGGGGCCAGGTACTCGGCGGTGCCCAGCAGCTCCGCGCCGGTGGCGGCGGTGCTGGCGTGGGTGGGCCCGGCCGAGCGCGCCAGCCCGAAGTCGCCGACCTTCACGCGCCCGTCGTCGCCGACGAGCACGTTGCCGGTCTTCACGTCCCGGTGCAGCAGCCCCTTGCGGTGCGCCTCCGCCAGCGCGTCCAGGACGGCGGCGGTCACGTCCAGGGCCTCGCCGACGCTGAGCAGGCCCTTCTCGTGCACGACGTCGCGCAGGGTGCGCCCGTTGACCAGCTCCATCACCAGGTAGGCGGTCTCCGCGCCGCCGTCCTCGTCGTGGTCGACGCCCTGGTCGAGCACCGAGACCACGCCCGGGTGCGCCAGCCGCGCGGCGGACTTCGCCTCGCGCACGAAGCGCTGGCGCGCCACCGGGTCGTGCGCGAGGTCGGCGCGCAGCACCTTCAGCGCCACCTCGCGGTCCAGCCGCAGGTCCTCGGCGCGGTAGACGATCCCCATGCCGCCGCGGCCCAGGCGGCCCAGCACGCGGTAGCGCCCGTCCAGCACGCGCCCGACGAGCGGGTCGGAGAGGGTGGCGTCCACGGTCAGCGAGTCTAGGCAGAGCCCGCGCCCGGGCCCGTGACCGCCGCGCGCGTCAGCGGAAGCGGGCCTGCAGGGTCTGCACGTTGGCCACGTAGCGGCGGGTGTCGTCGTACATGCCGCGCGAGCGCACCGACGCCTGCCCCTGGTAGTAGGAGGCGATGGCCACGTCCGGCGGGTTGCTGGCCACCAGGGTGCGCAGGATCACCACGCCGGCCTTGGCGTTGTCGCGGGGGTCGAACAGGTCGATCTCCTCGCCCAGCAGGTCCGAGGCCCACTCGCCGGAGCTGGGGATGACCTGCATGGCGCCGATGGCGTTGGCGTGGGAGACCACGCCCATGTTGAAGCCGGACTCCTGGTAGCCGATCGCCAGCGCCAGGGACGGGTCCACGCCCAGGCGCACGGCGGTGGAGCGGATGATCTCGCGCATCTCGTCGCGGCCGGGCAGGTCGGCGCGGGCCAGGCGCGCGCGGTTGGCCTGCACGGCCGCCGGCACCGAGCCGGCCTGCGCCGTGGCGGGCGGCGCGGCCGGGGTGGCCGCCGGCTCCGGGGCCAGCACCAGCTCCTGGCCCTCGACGATGAAGCCGGTGCGGTCCAGGCCGTTGAGCTCCACCAGGGTGGCCACCGTGGTGCCGGTGCTGGCGGCGATGCCCGAGAGGGTGTCGCCGGGGCGGACCCGGTAGGTGCCGGGCTCGGCGCGCCGGGCGGCGGCGCCCGCGCCGCCGGTGGTGGCGCTCAGCTTGAGCACCTGGCCGGCGCGGATGAACCCGCGCGCGTCCAGGCCGTTGGCCTCGCGCAGCGCCGCGACGGTGGTGCCGCGCTCCGCGGCGATCGAGGAGAGCGTCTCGCCGGCGACGACGGTGTGCTCGGCGGGCGCCGGGGCGGGCTCCTCGTCCGCGCCGGCGGCGGGCACGCGCAGCCGCTGGCCCTCCACGACGGCCGCGTCGGCGCTCAGCCCGTTGGCGCGCACGATCGCGGCCACGGTGCTGCCCGTGCGCACGGCGATCCCGCTGACGGTGTCCCCGCGGCGGACGGTGACGACCTGCTCGCCGTCCTGCGCGCCCGCGGCGGTGGCGGCGCTGGCGTGGGCGGCGGCCGGCGCCTGCGCGCCGGTGGCCGCCGCGGCGGCGGGCACGACCGCGGTGGGGCCCGCTGCACCGACCAGCGCGGCCGCGGCGAGCCAGCGGCGGCTGCGGCGGGGCTCCTCGGGGCTGGTCGGGTCGTCGCCGTGGTCGGCCATGCGGGGGTCCTCCCGTGGTCGTCGCTGTGCCGGGCCCGTCCGGCGGTGCTGGTGGTGCTCGTGCCGGGGGTGCTGCCGGTGCTGCCGGTGCTGCCGGTGGTGCGGTGCCGGGGCCCCGGCGCCTCGCAACCTACCGGAGAGCGCCGGGCGCACCGCGCCCAACGATGGATCACCGCGCCCGCGCGGTGTGGGAGGTGCGCGCCCGTGTCGCCGCGAGGTGGCAGGCTTGGGGCGTGGTCGCACCGCTGAGAGCAGAGATCGCCCGCGAGCAGGGCGACGAACTGGACGCCCTCGTCCCCGAGTGGCTCACCGTGCCCGACGCCGCGGAGGTCGCCGGCGTGGACCTGCGCACCGTGCGGCGCTGGTTGCAGGAGCGCGAGCTGGTCGCCGTCCGGCGCGGCGAGCGCTCGGTGGCCTCGATCCCCGCGGCGTTCGTCACCGCCGAGGGGCCGCTGCACCACCTGCGCGGCACCCTGTCGGTGCTGGCCGACTCCCGCTTCAGCGACGTCGAGGCGATCCGCTGGCTCTACACCCCCGACGACACGCTGCCGGGCACCCCCATCG
Organism: Kineococcus gurbantunggutensis; assembly: GCF_050871925.1. Taxonomy (NCBI): domain Bacteria; kingdom Bacillati; phylum Actinomycetota; class Actinomycetes; order Kineosporiales; family Kineosporiaceae; genus Kineococcus; species Kineococcus gurbantunggutensis. The sequence goes on along the minus strand of NZ_JBJLSG010000027.1, from coordinate 30,556 downwards.
ACGCGCTGAAGGCCAACCGCAAGACCGAGGTGCGCCGCCGCGCGCAGGCGATGTCCTTCTGACGCACCCGCCGGACCGACGCACCCGCCGGACCGCCCCCCCGCGCCCGCGCGGCCCGGGGGCCGGTCCCGGCTCAGGCCGCCGAGCGCCAGCGCGCCTCGCGGCGCCGGGCCAGCCGCGCGCGGCCCAGCCCCGGCAGCGCCACGGCCAGCCGCCGCGGCAGCCCCACCCGCACCCGCCGGCCGAGCACGTCGTGGTCCACGGCCTCCACCGCGCCCAGGATGCCGCCGTACAGCTCGTACGCGGTGCGCAGGCAGTCGCGGCTGGTGGGGTGCACCATCGCGATGCCCGGCTCGGCCTGCGCGTACAGCTCGCGGGTGCGGGCCACCTCGAACGCCAGCAGCTCGCGCACCGGCTGCGGCGTGGTGCCGCTGCGGCGCCCGGCCAGCAGGTCCTCGCGCGTGACGCCGAAGGCGTCGAGGTCCTCCTGCGGCAGGTACACCCGCCCGCGGTCGAGGTCCTCGCCGACGTCGCGGATGAAGTTCGACAGCTGGAACGCCTCGCCCAGCGCCCGCGCCGGCCCCTCCGCGCCCGCCACCACCGGCTCCAGCACCGGCAGCATCTGCAGGCCGATGACCGCCGCGGAGCCGTACACGTACCGGCGCAGGTCCTCGTAGGTGGCGTAGCCGGTCTCGGTGATGTCCATGCGCATCGAGGTCAGGAACGCCTCCACGTGCGCCCGGGGGATGTCCCAGCGGCGCATCGTGGCGGCCATCGCCCGTCCCACCGGGTCCGCGGGCCCCTCGGGGGAGCCCAGGCCCGCCAGGAAGGCGTCGCCCCACTCCACCAGCGCGTCGGGGTCCGGGTCGGTCAGGGAGTCGACGAACTCGTCGGCGTAGCGGGCGAAGCCGTACAGCGCCCACACGTACGGGCGCTTGGCCGGTGGCAGCAGCAGCGTCGCCAGGTAGTACGTCTTGCCGTGCTCGGCGTGCAGGCCGCGGCACAGCTCGAACGCCGCGCGCAGCTGCGGGTCCGCCAGCTGCGGGTCGGTGCGGGTGGCGGCGTCGAGGTCCCGGGTGCTCACGGCGCGGATCGTGCCAGGCGCGCGCCGGCGCCGTGAGCCCGGGTGCCGGCGCTCAGCGCCACGCGCGCGAGCGGTAGGAGGGGTCCGGGCCGGTGACCCGCTCGGCCGCCAGGCGGCCGGAGACGAGCACCATCGGCACCCCCACGCCCGGCTGCGTGCCCGAGCCGGCGAACACGACGTTCTCGCCCCACAGGTTGCCCGGGCGGAACGGCCCGGTCTGCCGGAAGGCGTGCGAGGAGGCGAACGGGGCGCCGGCCGCCATGCCCTGGCGCTCCCAGTCCGCCGGCGTGATGACGTCCTCGGCCTCCACGGCCTCCGAGAAGCCCGGGTACCCGCGCTCGGCGAGCACCTGCATCACGTGCTCGCGGTAGCGCGGCCCCACCCGGTCCCAGTCGATCGGGGAGGACCCCGCCGCCAGCGAGGGCGTGGGGAAGAGGACGTAGTAGACGTGCTTGCCCGCCGGGGCCAGGCCCGGGTCGGAGACGGTGGGGCGCGAGACGAGGATCGAGGGGTCGCTCATGAGGCGGCCGTCGATCAGCTCCTCGAAGACCTGCTCCCACGCGGCGCCGAAGTGGATGGAGTGGTGCACCGGGTCGGGGTAGTCCGCGCTGGAGCCCACGTGCATGAGGTAGCACGACGGCGAGTACGTCAGGTGCCGCACCCGCCACGGGTCGGTGCCCAGCAGGTCGCGGTGCGCCACCGGCAGGTCCGGGTTGAGCACCACCACGTCCGCGGCGAAGCGGCGCCCGTCGGTGGTCACCACGCCCGTGGCGCGCCGGCCCGTGCGCTCCACCCGCGCCACCTCGGTGCCGTAGTGGAAGCGCACCCCGTGCTTCTCCGCCGCCGCCGCCATCGCGGTGGGGATGGCGTGCATGCCGCCCCTGGGGAAGAACACCCCCGCCACGGTGTCCATGTACGCGATGACCGAGTACAGCGCCAGCGCGTCGTAGGGCGACAGGCCCGCGTACAGCGCCTGGAAGGAGAACATCCGCTGCGTGCGCGGGTCCTTGAGGTACTTGCCGACCTCGGGGGCCATCTTGCGGAACCCGCCGGCGGCCAGCAGCCGCACCAGGTTCGGCTTGAGCAGGTCCAGCGGGGTGTCGATGTTGGAGTCGATGAAGTCGCGGATCTCGTAGCGGTACAGGTCCCCGACGTGCGCGACGAAGCGCCGGTAGCCGTCCGCCTCCGCCGGCCCGCACAGCTCCCCGATCGCCTGCGCGGTGCGCTCGACGTCGGCGGAGACCTGCAGGCGCGAGCCGTCCGCGAACGTGCCCCGGTACAGCGGGTCCACCGGGCGCAGGTCCAGCCAGTCGTCCATCTCCTCGCCGAGCGCGTCGAAGCAGTCGGCGATCAGGTCCGGCATCGTCAGCACCGACGGGCCGGTGTCGAAGCGGTACTGCCCGCCCGGCACGTCCTTCACGGACAGCCCGGCGCGCCCGCCGGGCACGTCCTCGCGCTCCAGCACGGTCACCTCGCGCCCGGCCGCGGCCAGCCGCATCGCCGTCGACAGCCCCGCCAGGCCCGCGCCGACCACCACGACGGAGTCGGTGCGGCCCTCCACGCGCCGGGTGCGCCCCGGCAGCCAGTCCAGCGCACGCGTCAACCCGGTCATCAGGACCTCCTGCTCGTGGCCGCGACGACCAGCTCGTGCAGCGCCGCGCGCGCCGGTTCCGTCAGCTCAGCGGCGTCCAGGGTGCTGCACGCCACGTCCACCTGCTCGGTGATGATCCGCTCCACCCCGTCCAGGGCGCCGGTGTCCACCAGCACCTGCCGCAGGCGCTGCACGCCGACGGCGTCCAGCGCCGGGTCGCCCAGGTGCTGCGAGACCACCGCCGCCTGCGCCGGGGAGGCGGCCTGCACCGCCAGCGCCACCAGCACCGTGCGCTTGCCCTCGCGCAGGTCGTCCCCGGCGGGCTTGCCCGTCTCGTCCGGGTCGCCGAACACGCCCAGGACGTCGTCGCGCAGCTGGAACGCCTCGCCCAGGGCAAGGCCGAAGCGCGACAGGTCCGCCAGCAGCGCCGGCGGCGCCCCCGCCAGCGTCGCCCCCAGCAGCAGCGGGTGCTCCACCGAGTACTTCGCGCTCTTGAAGCGCACCACCCGCCGGGCCCGCTCCACCGCCCCCTCGGGACCGAGCCGCTCGGAGGAGGCCTGCTCCAGCATGTCCAGGTACTGCCCGCCCATGAGCTGGGTGCGCATCGTCTCGAACACCCGCCGGCCGCGGCGCAGCGCCTCCGCCTCCAGCGGGGCCCGCTGGTACAGCTCGTCGCTCCAGGCCAGGCACAGGTCCCCGGCCAGCACCGCCCCGGCCAGGCCGAAGCGCTCCGCGCTGCCCGACCAGCCCGCGCCCGCGTGCAGCCCCGCGAACCAGCGGTGCGCGGCCGGCTTGCCGCGGCGGGTGTCGGAGTCGTCCATGACGTCGTCGTGCAGCAGCGCCGCGGCCTGGAACAGCTCCAGCGCCGCCGCCGCCGTGACCACGCCCGCCTCCGACCCGTCCGGCGTGCCGCCGTCGGCGCCGCGGAAGCCCCAGTAGCAGAACGCCGGCCGCAGCCGCTTGCCGCCGGCCAGCAGCGTCGTCACCGCCTCCAGCAGCGGCTCGCAGTCGTCGCCGAGCTCGCCCAGCACCCGGCGCTGGTCGTCCAGGAAGCCGCTCAGGACCGTCTCCACCCGGTCGCGCACGCCGAGCGCGGCGGCCCGGCGGGCGGGGTCGGGGACCGTCGTGGGCGCGGGGGAGGGGGGCGGCACGGGAGCACTCTAGGCAGCACGCCACGCCGGGGCGACAGGGCACGCCCGGTTCCCCGGGGGCCGCGACCGGTCGTGGCGGGTCGGCGGCCTACGGTGAGCACCGTGCCCGCAGACCGGGACGGCCAAACGCGGGAGGGCGCACCGGTGGACCGCGAGGCGTACCTGCGCCGCTGGTCGCAGCTGCACGGCGGCACCGCGGCCACCGGCGTGGTGCGCGCCTGGCTGAGCGGCGCGCACGCCCTGGCGCGGCCGCTGGCCGCCGCGCGCGTGCCGCCCGCGGCGGTCACCCTGGCCGGCACCGCGCTGGCCGCCGCGGCCGCCTGGCTGGCGCTGGCCGCCGGGGCCGGCGGCGCCCCGGCGCTGGCCGTCGCCGCCCTCGTCGCCGCCGGCGGCGTGCTCGACAACCTCGACGGCGCCGTGGCGGTGCTGCGCGGGCGCACCAGCGACCGCGGCGCCCTGCTGGACGCCTGCTGCGACCGCGTCGGCGACGCCGCCTGCGCCCTGGTCCTGCTCGGCTGCGGCGCCCCCGCCTGGCTCGCGGCCCTGGCCGGCGGGCTGGCCCAGCTGCAGGAGTACCTGCGCGCCCGCGCCCAGGGCCTGGGCGTGGGCGACGTCGGCGTCGTCAGCGTCGCCGAGCGGCCGGTGCGCATCGCCGTGGCCGCGGCGTGCGCGGCGGCCACGGCGGTCGCGCCCGGGCAGGCGCCGTGGGCGCTGCTGGGCGCGGCGGCCTGGGCCGGGCTCGGGGCGGTGGGGCTGGTGCAGGTGGCCACCGCCCTGGGCCGGCGCCTGTAGGCCCCGCGCCCGCACCGCGCCCACCCGGTCCCGCGCCCGCGCGCCTCAGGCCGGGCCGACGAGGTCGGCGACGATGCGCGCCGACAGCCCCACCAGCGGCAGCCCGCCGCCGGGGTGGGCGCTGCCGCCCACCAGGAACAGCCCCGGCACCGGCGAGCGGTTCGCCGGGCGCAGGAACGCCGAGCGCGCCCCGTCGCTGGAGGTGCCGTAGATCGCCCCGCCGTCGCTGCGGGTGTCGCGCTCCAGGTCCGCCGGCGTGCGCACGACGCTCCAGCGCAGCCGCTCGCGCACGTCCAGCCCGCGCCGGGCCATCGCCGCGAGCACCGCCTGCGCGTACCCCTCCACCAGGTGCGCGTCCGTCCAGTCCGTGCCGCCCGGCGCGCGCCCTCCGGGGTCGTGCACGGGCGCGTTGACCAGCACGAACCACGCCTCGGTGTCCTCCGAGGGCCGCAGCGCCGGGTCGTCGGGCGCGCTGACGTACACCGTCGGGTCGGCCACCGGCCGCCCCGCCGCCAGGTCGGCGAACTCCGCGTCGTAGTCGTCGGGGAAGAGCACCGTGTGGTGCCGCAGGCCCGGGGTGCGCCCCTCCAGCGCCAGCAGCAGCACGAACCCCGAGGAGGAGCGCCGCCGCGGGGAGGGCCGCAGCCGCGGGCGCGGCAGCAGGTCGCGGTACAGGTGCGCGGCGTCCACGGCGGAGACCACCACGTCGGCGGGCAGCTCCTCGCCGTCCTCCAGGCGCACGCCGGACGCGCGCCCGCCGGTGACCAGCACCCGCTCCACCGCCGCGCCCGTGCGCACCCGCGCCCCGCGCTCGCGGGCCCGCTCCTCCACCGCCACCGCCAGCCGGCGCAGCCCGCCGCGCACGTACCACGCGCCGAAGGACTGCTCCACGAACGGCACCGTCGCCAGCGCCGCCGGCGCCTTGGCCGGGTGCGAGCCGGAGTAGGTGGCGTAGCGGTCCAGCAGCACCCGCAGCCGCGGGTCGTGCAGGTACTGCCGGCCCAGCGAGCGCAGCGAGGCCCACGGCGCGACCGTGCGCACGTCCGAGCCGCTGCGCGCCAGGCGCAGCAGCGTGCGCGGGCCCTCCAGCGGGGACTCCAGGAACGGCTCGCGCGCCACGTCCCACACCGCCGCCGCCCGGCGCAGGAACCGCGTCCACTGCTCGCCGGTGCCCGCGCCCAGCGCCTCGTCCAGCGCCGCCGCCACCCGCGGCAGCCCGCCGCCGGGCAGGTCCACCTCGGTGCCGTCGGCGAAGCGGTAGTGCGCCACCGGGTCCAGCGGCACCACGTCCAGCACCGACTCGACCGGCGCGCCCGTCTTCAGGAACAGGTCGCGCTGCACCGCCGGCAGCGTCAGCAGCGAGGGGCCGGTGTCGAAGGAGAAGCCCTCGCGGCTGTACCAGCCGAGCTTGCCGCCGACCTCGTCCGCCTGCTCGCACACCACCACGTCGTGCCCCAGCGCCGCCAGCCGCGCCGCCGCCGACAGCCCGCCCAGCCCCGCGCCGACCACCACCACCCGGCTCACGGCAGCACCCGCCCCTTCCACGACAGGGCGCCGCTGCGGTGCCGCGCCCACGAGTCCGCCAGCAGCCCCAGCAGCAGCAGCACCGACGCCGGGTGGCCCAGCGCGTCCGGCAGCGAGCGGCCGCCGGTGCGCTCGGCCGCGGCGTAGCGGCCCACCACCGCCGCGACGTAGCCCACCGCCCCCGCGCGCGAGCCGCCCAGCGCCGCCAGCGGCGGCAGCACGTACGCCACCGACAGCCCCGCGGCCACCGCGGCGGCCGCCGGGGCGGAGCCGAACGCCGACCACAGCGACTTCGCGTAGCCCTCGCGCAGCGCCGGCCAGCTCTCGTACATCCGGCAGGTGGCCAGCTCGGTGCCGTCCGCGACGCCGCCGCGCCCGCCGGCGGCCTTCACCGCCCGCAGCAGCGCGATGTCGTCGAGCACCTGCCCGCGCACCGCGCCGTGCCCGCCGGCGCGCCGGTACGCGGCCGCGTCCACGAGCAGGAACTGCCCGTTGGCCGCCGACAGCGACGGGCGCGGGGAGACCTCCGCGGCCCGCAGCGGCAGCGTCGTCAGCCACGACCACTGCAGCAGCGGCTGCACCAGCCGCTCGCTCCACGTGTGCGCCAGCTGCCGCGGGTAGGGGCACACCAGGTCCAGGCCGGTGCCGCGCAGCAGCTCCACCCCGGCCGCCAGCGCGTGCGGGGCCAGCACCACGTCGGCGTCGACGAACACCAGCACCTCGCCGGTGGCCGCCTCCGCCAGCCGCGCGCAGGCGTGCGCCTTGCCCAGCCAGCCCGGCGGCGGGCCGTCCCCGCGCAGCAGCCGCACCCGCGCGTCGCCCGCCGCGGCGGCCGCCACGACCTGCGCGGTGCCGTCGGTGGAGGCGTCGTCGAGCACGAGCACCTCCAGCTCGGGCACCCCCACCTGGTCCAGCAGCGCCGCCAGGCAGGCGCCCGCGCGCTCCTCCTCGTCGCGCACCGGCAGCAGCACGCTGACCCGGCCGGCCACCGGCGCCGGCTCCAGCGAGGGGGTGCGCAGCGCCCGCGCGTTCAGCAGCGAGTGCGCGGTCAGGGCCGTCGCGGCGGCCGAGCCCGCCCACGTCAGCGCGCGCAGGCCCCGGCGCAGCGGCCCGCGCCGCCCGGCACCGCTCACGGCCGCCGCCGCAGCGAGCGCAGGTAGGGACCCACCGTCAGCCCCATCGCCGCCCCGCCCCACAGCGCCGCCGCCGGGCGGCGGAAGAAGACGGCGTTGCCCAGGGTGGAGCCCAGCCACGTCCAGCCCAGCAGCCAGGCCGGCACCGCCTGCGGCACCTCGCGCTCGCGCTCCTCCGGCAGCGCGGCGTGCAGCACGCCGCAGATGGCCGTGGCGGTCAGCAGCCAGCCGGCGTAGTTGCTCAGCGGGATGCCCGGCAGCCCCGGCAGGTGCGGGTGCGGGGACTCGAAGCTCCAGTGCCCCGCCGCCGTCATCTGCGGGTCCAGGAACAGGTCCCAGCTCGCCAGCGTCCACGCCGCCGCGGCGACGGCCCCCGCGTGGTGCCCGCGCCCGCGCGGGGCGAGGCGGCGGCCCAGCTGCACGGCGGGCCAGGCGACCATCGTCCACGCCAGCGGCACCACCACGGGCACGTCCAGCACCTGCGGGCCCAGCGTGCCCGCGTAGCGGTAGCGGCCGAACGGCCGGCCGGTGCGGGTGCCCACGGCCTCGGCCACCAGCCCCAGCCCGCCGGCCACCGCCAGCGCCGTCGCACCGCCGCGCACGCCCCCGCGCCGCCCGGCGTCGGTGACCGAGGCGGCGCAGAACGCCCCCACCGAGCCGATGGTGGTGCGCCGCAGCGCCTCGCCCCGCAGCAGCGGGTGCGCCACCTGCGTCAGGACCGCGGCGCCGGTGAGCGCGCCGGCGAGGACCGGCGCGAGTCTGGAGAGCACCTCGCCACTGTAGGGAGGGGCGCGGACGCGGCCGCCCGCGGGAGGGCGCCCCGGCTCAGGGCACCCGGCCGTCCAGCGTGCCGGTGAGCGAGCGCACCGCGAAGCGGGCGAACAGCTCCTCCGCGTACCAGCCCTCGGCCGGGGTGCGGTCCATGACGTCCACGTGCGCGGCGCCGCGGTGCGCGAAGCCCCGCAGCGCCTCCGTCGACTCCCACACCGAGAAGGTGCCCTGGTACCCCAGCGGGGCCTCCCCGACGCCCAGCGCGCAGCGCAGCCCCGGCACCCGGCGCAGGTCCGCCGAGACCGGCGGCACCGCCCGCCAGAACGACGCCGCCCGCAGCGGCCGCAGCCGCGCGCGGGTGATCGAGGCCACCGGGCCGGTGTGCGCCCGCGCGCCGCGCAGGTCCTCGCCGCCGAAGGGCTCGCGCCCGCCCCAGCGGCCCCGGCTGGTCAGCGGCTCCAGCTCCGCGCGCAGCCGCTCCCGGGACAGGCCCCGCCAGGCGCGCACCGTGCGGGAGGACTCGAAGGCCGCCGCGTGCGCGAGGGAGTCCCAGGCCACCAGCACCGCCCAGTGCAGCGGGTCGGCGTCGCGCACGGTGAAGCTGCGCCCGTCGCCGGTGCCGAGCAGCCTGGCGAAGCGCGCGCCGGGCGCCCGGGCCAGCAGCGGGCGGTCCAGGGCCATGCGCGCCAGCGCCGCCGGGACCGCGCGCGGGGCCACCCCCCACACGTCCAGGGTCACCAGGGCGGGGCGGTCGGCGGCGGGTGCGGGCACGCGCGCGACGCTACGCGGACCCGGCGCCGTCGCCCGCCGCGCCCTCCCGACCGGCCCGCGCCTCCGCGCGGCGCACGTGCTCGCGCACGAGGTCGACGACGTCGCCGGGGCGGTCCCACGCCGGCACGTGGCCGCAGCGCTCCCACTCCAGCCACCGCGCGCCCGGCGGGGCGGCCGAGCGCCGCAGGTGCGCCGGCGGCAGCACCCGGTCGCGCCGGCCCACCACCACCGCGACCGGCACCCGCACGTCCGCCGCGCGCGCGAAGGCGCCCGCGGCGATGCCGGCGTCGGCGGCCGCGTAGCCCGCCGCGGCGGCCACCGACAGCACCGCCTCGCGCGCCAGCTCCGGGGCCAGCGCGCGCGGCGCCGCGCTCGTCGCCGCGAACGCCAGGGTGCGGCCCCAGCCGGTGCGCAGCGGGTCCGCGGGCAGCCGCGGCGCGGCGCGCGCGTACCAGCGGGCGAAGCGCTGGCCGGTGGGCAGCAGCGGCGGGCGCCGCCGGGCGCGCTCCCACAGCCCCGCGGGGGCGAGGGCGACGACGCCGGCGACCGCGCGCGCGCCCTCCCGCGCCCCTTCGCGCGCCCCGTCCTGCGCGGCGGCCTCCAGGCACACCCAGCCGCCCAGGGAGTGCCCCACCAGGTGCACCGGCCGCCCGTCGGCCTCGCGCAGCCGCAGCGCCGCCCGGTGCAGCCGGCGGCCCAGCTCGGCCGGGTGCATGGCGGTGGGCCCCTCCTCCTCGCCCAGGGGCGGGCTGCCGCCGTGGCCCGGCAGGTCGACCAGCAGCAGCCGGTGCTCGCGCGCCAGGGCGGGGGCGACCAGGGACCACGTGCTCGTGCCGCTGCCCAGGCCGTGCACCAGCAGCACCCGCGGGCCGCTGCCGCGCGCACCGGGGACCTCATGCAGGGCGAGCCCCTCGAGGAGGAGGCTCACCCGGTCTCGACGGGGTGGGCCCCCGCCAGCCTCAGCAGCTCGTCGTAGCGGGTGCGGAAGAAGGCGCGCGGGTGGCCCGCCGGCACCCACACCGCCGGGTGCAGCGCCAGCGTCACGTCCACGTAGGTGGGCAGCGGCTCGGCCAGCCCGACGGGGGAGGCGGAGCCGAGCACCGAGCCGGTGCGCCGGGCCGTCTCCACCTCGCCGGCGACCTCCAGGTCCGGCACGCCCAGGACCGCGGCCAGCACCGGGGGGAACAGCTCGTGCACGGCGGAGGCCACCACGAGCAGCTGCTCACCGCCGGGGGTGCGCAGCAGGGCGCTGCGGGCCACGGCCGCGGTGGGGGCGCCGAGGTGCCCGGCCACGGCGGCCGCCGTGCGCAGGCCCGCCGGCACCAGGACCACCTCGCCGGTGGCCCCCAGCGCCTCCAGGGCGCGGGCGGTGGCGGTGACGGCGGGGTGCTCCGCGCCGCACCCAGGGCCCGCTCCCGCCACGTGCTCGGTGCAGGGGTGCTCGCGCAGCGGTGGCGCGTCGAGGAGACCGCTCGCGGCGGAGGGGCGATCGACGGTCGTCCACCTCATGCACCCCCACGGTAGGCCGAGCGCCGCGCGCCGTCGCGGTGAACGCGCCCCGCCGCCCGGCGGGGCGGCGGACCCCGGTCCGGCGGCCGCGCGGGCCGCTCTCGCCGTTGACGCCGGGGAGCACCGGTGGTGTAGCTTCGAAGAGCGTTCGAACCGGTGTTCGAACGCCGTGGCCGCCCGGCGGCGCGGTCCGGGGAGAAGGGGAAGCTCCCGCGGCCCGCGCCCCGGGTGCGTCGCGCCGGGCCCCCGGCTCACCGGCCGGGGCGGGTCCGCGCCACCGGCCCCAGCGGCGGGGCGGGCGCGGTGCGGGTGGCCCGGGACGAGGTGGACGTGCAGCGCGGCACGCCCCGCGCCGCGCGCGGTCGGCCGGGTGCGCGGGCGGGCGCTCGTGTCGGAGCCGGCTGGTAACCAGGAGGTCGACGGCGCGCAGCGGTTGCCGCGCGTCAGCGACTGAGATCCGGACAGCACCGGAGAGGTGAAGCGCGATGACCACCCCGAGGGCCTCTTCCCCCGGCGGTGCCCCCGAGGGTACCGCCGACCGCCCCCGACACCTGACCACCGCCGCGCTCGACCTGCTCGAGCGCTGCGAGGCCGAGCTGCGCTCGGCCGCCGCCGAGAGCGCGCCGGCCGAGCGCTACCTGCACGCCCACCTGTCCGCCCTGCGCGCCGGCGCGGCCCTCGTCGCCGTGCACGGACGGCCCACCACCCCGCGGCGCAGCCAGCCGCGCAGCGTGTGGGAGATGCTGCCGCGCCTGGACCCGGCGCTGGCGGACTGGTCGCTGCGATTCGCCGGCAGCGCCCGCCTGCGGGCCCGCGTCGAGGCCGGCCAGCCCGACGCCGTCGACGCGGTGGCGGCCGACGCCCTGCTGGCGGACGCGGTGGAGTTCCACCGCGTCGTCGAGGGGCTGCTGGGCCTGAGCAGGGTGCACCCGCTGGCCAGCTGACCCGCCCGCACCCCGCCCCCGCCGGCCCCCGCGCGCCGGGCGGGGCGTGCGCGGCACCCGCCCGCCGCCCCGGTGTCTAGGGTGGGGGCCGTCCGCGAGCGCTGGGAGGAACGGGTGGCGAAGGAACGGGGCCGTCCGGCCACGTCGACGGTCCTCTGGGACGGCGTGCGGCGCCTGCTGGCCGACGCCGCGGGCGGCGAGGGCGCCGCTGCGCCCGGCGCGCCGCTGTCGGTGGTCGACCTCGGCGGGGGCACGGGCGGGCTGGCCGTGCGCGTGGCCGCCTTGGGGCACGACGTCGTGGTCGTCGACCCCTCCCCGGACGCGCTGGCGGCCCTGGAGCGGCGCACCGCCGAGGCGGGCCTGGCCGGGCGGGTGCGCCCGGTGCAGGGGGACGCGACCGAGCTGGCGGACCTGCTGCCGGCCGGCAGCGTCGACGTCCTGCTGTGCCACGGGGTGCTGGAGGTCGTGGACGACCCCTCCGCCGCGCTGCGGGCGGCGCGCGCGACGCTGCGCCCGGGCGGCCTGCTGAGCCTGCTGGTGGCGCAGTGGCCGGCGACGGTCCTGGCGCGGGTGCTGGCCGGGCAGCTGGCCCAGGCCCTGCAGGCGCTGTCCGGGCCGGAGCACCGCTGGAGCGGCACCGACCCGCTGCACCGCCGCTTCGACCGCGCCTCGGCCACGGAGCTGGCCGAGGCGGCCGGCTTCACCGTCACCGCGGTGGAGGGCACCCGCACCTTCGGCGAGCTGGTGCCGCCCTCGCGCGCGGAGGCCGAGCAGGACGTGGCGCTGCTGCGTGAGCTGGAGGCGCGCGCGGCCCGCTCGCCGGAGCTGCTGGCGCTGTCCGCCCACCTGCACCTGCACGCCCGGCGCTGACCCGGGCCCGGCGCACCGCCCGCAGCGCACCGCCCGCACCACCGCAGCCCGGTGCGGGCGGTGTGAGAACCGCCACGTCGCCGTCCCCGCGCCGCGCGGCGCGCCGGGGGCCGGAACTCGCACCGGGGGGCGGGGCGTTGCCGCGGAGGAGGACTGGAGCCCCTCGGGGGCCCACCCGGTGGACCCGGGTGGGGGAGCGTGTGGTAACCCGAGTTTCGTCTCTCGTCCCCGGGACCTATCCTGAGAGTCACAACGTGCGCACGCCAGGAGGTACAGGTGCCGCTCTCGGAACATGAGCAGCGTCTGCTCGAGCAGATGGAACGTGCGCTGTCCGCGGACGATCCCAAGTTCGCCAACGCCATGCGAGGTTCCCGCCACGGTCGCGCCGCCCGCCGGCGCCTCGTCATCGGCGTCGCCGCCGTCGTGGTCGGTCTCGTGCTCCTCGTCGTCGGGGCCAGCACGAGCAAGATCTGGCTGGGAGCGGGCGGTTTCATCGTCATGCTCGCCGGTGCGATCTGGGCCTTCTCGCCGGCTCGGGGGACGGCGGTGCGGCCCGACGGGCAGCCCGGTGCCGGCAGCGCTCCACGACCGCCGCGGCCGGGCCGGTCCCGCCGCGGCGGCTCGTTCATGGAGCGCATGGAGCAGCGCTGGGACCGCCGGCGCGGTCAGTGGTGAGCACCACCGGCTGACCGGACCGGGACCGCGGGGTCCCGGCGGACGGGCCCGCACACCGCTCAGGGGTGTGCGGGCCCGTCCGCGCGCCCGAGCGCGTGCGCCCGAGCACGGGCGCGGCCACCGCGCCCGGCGCTCACCGAGGAGCGCCGGGCCGCGACCGCCGGGGTCAGTCGCGCTCCCACCAGCCCAGCGCGGCGCGCAGCCCCGCACCGGGCAGCCACCGGGCCCGCCAGCGCGCCGCCCGCGGCCGGCTCGCCGCGACGGCCTCGACGACCTCGTCCACCTGGGCGCGCACCACGCGCCGGCCCCGGGTGCCCGCCGGGGCCGGGCGCTCCAGCACCGCCGCGGCCCGGCGCGCCGGCGCGGCACCGCCCCGCGCGGGCGCGGCGGGGCGCTCGGGGGCGCCGAAGCGGGCGCTCTCCACCGCCCGCCGCAGCGCCGTCAGCTGCCGGTGCGCCCCCTCGGGCAGGTCGGCGGCCTCCTCGACGAGGGCCGCGCGGCGCCGGGGCGTCGCCGCGGCGGGCCAGTGCACCCCCAGGTCGCCCAGGCGGTCCTCCAGGTCGGCCCACGCCGCCTCCGCCGAGGACGGCCCGTCGTGCGCGCCGGCCCAGCGCCGCCGGCCCAGCAGCGTCGCCGTCGCCCGAGGCGCCAGCAGCGCCAGCAGCGCCAGCGCGCCGCCGCCGATCCAGCCCCACGGCAGCGCCGCGAAGCGCTCCCAGCCGGTGAGCCGCCCCTCGCGCACCCGATGCGCGGCACCGGTGCTCGTCGCGCTGGTCGTCGCGCTCGTGGCGGCCGGCGCGGAGCTCGTGGCGGCCGGCGCGGTGGGCCCGGACGTCGGGGAGGTGATCGGCGCGCTGGGCACGCTGTACGGCGGGGACTGGCCGGTGCGGGTGGCGGGCGTGGGCTCGAAGCGCACCCAGCCGACGCCCTCGAAGTACAGCTCCGGCCAGGCGTGGGCGTCCTGGGCGCTGATGCGCCAGGAGCCGGGGGTGGACTCCTCGCCCGGCAGGAAGCCGATCGCGACCCGGGCCGGGATGCCCAGGGTGCGGGACATGACGGCCATGGCGGAGGCGAACTGCACGCAGAAGCCGGACTTCTCCCGCAGGAAGGTGGCCACCGCGTCCGAGCCGCCGTCGTTGGGCGCGGTCGTGGAGTACGTGAAGCCGCCGGTGGAGCGGAAGTACCGCTGCAGGGCGGCGGCCTGCTCGTAGGCGTCGGAGGCCCCGCCCACCACCCTGCGGGCCTCGTCGGCCACCACCTGCGGCAGCCCGTCGGGCAGCGCGGTGTACCGCTCGCGGACCTCCTCGGGGGCGGTCCCGGCCCCGCGCAGCTGCTCCTCGTCGGGGTCGACCTCCAGGTGCTGCACCTCGTAGTCGCGCCCGCGGGTGGTCTCCCCGTCGCCGACGACGTTGAGGGTGCCCTGCTCGTAGAGCCACTCGCCGGCGATGTCGACGCGCACGGCGGGGTAGGGCAGCGGCAGGTACGTCTGGTCCAGGCCGCGCACGGAGATGCGCGTGCGGTGCTCGGTGGCGCCGTCCCGCACCTCCTGCGACAGCCCCGGCGGCGGTGCCAGGCCGTCCTGCACGCGCTGGCTGCGCGGGATGTCGGCACCGGTGCCGGGCGCCCAGGTCTCCCCGTCGAACACGTCGGCGGTGACGATGCGCAGCGGCGCGGGGTCCTCCTGGTCCGTCTGGTACGTGAGGATCGTCGCGTCGGAGCGCGCCCCCAGGCTCGCCTTGAGGTTGAGGATGGGGTTGATGACGGCGATGGTGTCGCCGCTGCCGGTGTCCAGGGTGAGCGGGCGCTCGTCCAGGCCCGGCGCCAGCGCGGGCGCGACGACGGCCAGGGCGAGCGCGGCGGCGGCGGTGGCCCCCGCGGTGGTGCCGGCGCGCGTGCCCGCCGGGCGGCGGCGCGCCCCGTCCCCGCCGCGGCGGCGCGGCGGGGCGGGCCAGCGCGGGTCGCGGCGCCCGGCGGCCAGCAGCACCAGGTACGGCACGGCGGTGCCGAGCAGCGCCCAGGCGCCGGAGCCGCCGGGGGCCAGGGCCACCGCCACGCCCAGGACGGCGGCCAGCGGCACCCCCGCCAGCGCCGGGCGGCGCAGCGCCACCGCGAGCACGTCGACGGCCAGCGCCAGCACGCCCGCGCCGGCGACCAGCAGCAGGCGCAGCCCGCGCAGGTCCGCGGCCGGCACGCTGTAGCGCTGCACCACCTGCACGCCGTCGCCGAACAGCTGGGCCAGGCGCTGGACGGTGGCGCCGGTGGGCAGCACGCCGAGCGCCGTGGTGGGGCCGCCGAAGAGCACGGTCAGGGCCAGCACGAGCACGACGACCTGCGCCAGCACCGCGGGGCCGCGGCGGTGCAGCGCGGCCCGCACCAGCAGCCCGGTGCCGACGACGGCGAGCACGGCGCCCAGGGCGCCGACGAGCCAGCCGGAGGAGACCACCAGGGGGCGCAGGGACAGCACGGCCGCGGCCGAGGCGGCCCCGGCCCAGCAGGCGGTGCGGGCGGTGCGGGTCACGGTGCTCCTCCTGTCGCTGCGGGGGTGCTCACGCCGGGCCGGGCTCGGCGGAGCCGCGCGCCATGCGGGCCCACACCTGCGGCACGGGGGTGCCCGGGGTGGCCACGGCCGTGCGCCAGCCGGCCCTGTTCAACACCAGGCGCGCGCGCCGCAGTCCCGCCTCGCGCGGGTCGTCGTCTTCGGCGCCCGTGCCGGTGCCGCCGGTGCCGTCCCACAGGCGGGTGCGCTGCAGCACGGCCAGGGCGGGGGCGCCCAGCGGGCGGGCGCTGGTCAGGGGCTGCACGTCGCCCTCGTCGACGTCGCCGAGCACGGCCACCAGCAGGGTGGACTCCTCGCGGCCCAGGGCCGCCAGCGAGCGGGCCAGGCCGTCGTCGGGCCCGGGGCGCAGGCGCGCCAGCGTCTGCAGCAGCGAGCGCAGCGCGGAGGCCCCGTCGGTGCCCTGCACCGGCTCCAGCCGCCCGCCGTGCAGCAGCCGCACCCGGTGGTGCCGCTCGTGCAGGTGCACGGCGGCGGAGGCGGCGGCGCTGACGGCCCACTCCAGGGAGGAGGCCGCGCCGCGGCCGTGGTGGGCGCCGGCGCGGTCGTCGAGGAGCAGGACGACGTCGGGGCGGCCGGGGTGCTCGTCGGAGCGGACCATCACCTCGCCGCGGCGGGCGGTGGAGCGCCAGTGCACGCGGCGCAGGTCGTCGCCGACGCGGTAGGCCCGGATGGAGGCGTCGTCGGGGGAGGTCGTGGCGGCCGCGCCGGCGGAGGAGCCGCGCGCGCCGCCGAGGTCGCCCAGGGACAGGTCCGCCAGCCGGTGCACGCGCGGCAGCACGTCCAGGGTCGCCACCGGGCCGGTCGTGCGGGAGGCGACCACCAGCCCGAAGGGGTCACGGGCCCGCACGGTGACCGGGCCCAGCGGGTAGCTGCCGCGCACGTCGGACCTCACCGTGTGGTCCAGGTCGAGGGTCTCGCCGGGCACCAGGCGCGGCACGGCGACCCGCGCGGTGCCGCCCAGCGCGAGCGGCACGGCGTCCTCGAGCACCACGCGGCCGCCCGGCCGCCCGCGCCCGCGGACGGTCAGGCGCACCGCGGTGGGGGCGCCCGCCTCCGCGATCCCGGACCCCGACCTCGACGTGAGGTCGAGGGTGCGGCAGGAGCGGTGGGCGGTCAGGGCGGCCAGCACCACCAGTGCGGTGAGCAGCACGCCGACGCGCAGCAGGTCCCGCTGCCCCAGCGCGGGGGCGGTGCCGGCGGCGAGCAGGCCGACGGCGAGCAGCGTCCACCCGCGGGCGGTGGGGTGCAGGTCGGGCCGCTCGCCGCCGCGCGCGCGGCTCACCGCGGCGAGGGCAGGGCGGTGGTGCGCAGCACGTCGGAGACCACCCCGGCCCCGTCGCGGCCGGACAGCTGCGCGTCGGCGGTCAGCAGCAGGCGGTGCGCCACCACGGGCACGGCCAGGGCCTGCACGTCGTCGGGCAGCACGTGGTCGCGGCCCTCCATCGCCGCGCGCGCCCGCGCGGCGCGCAGCAGGTGCAGCGCCGCGCGCGGGGAGGCGCCCAGGCGCAGGTCGGGGTGGGCGCGGGTGCGCCGCACCAGGTCGACGACGTACTGCTTGAGGGCGTCGGCGGCGTGCACCCCGCGCACGGCGGCGGCCAGCCGGCGCACGTCCTGCACGCCGACCACGGGGCTCAGCGCGTCCAGCGGCTCGGCGCCGCCGTGCTCGGAGAGCATCGTCAGCTCCGCCTGCGCCGAGGGGTAGCCCATGGAGATGCGGGCGGTGAAGCGGTCCCGCTGCGCCTCGGGCAGCGGGTAGGTGCCGTCCATCTCCACCGGGTTCTGCGTGGCGAAGACGACGAAGGGGCGCTCCAGCGGCCAGGTGGTGCCGTCGACGGTGACCTGCCCCTCCTCCATGCACTCCAGCAGCGCGGACTGGGTCTTGGGGGAGGCGCGGTTGATCTCGTCGCCGATGACGACGTTGGCGAAGACGGCGCCGGGGCGGAACTCGAAGGCGCGGTGCTCCTGGTTCCACACGCTGGAGCCGGTGACGTCGCTGGGCAGCAGGTCGGGGGTGAACTGGATGCGGCGCACGGTGCCGTCGATGGCCCGGGCCAGGGTCTTGGCGAGCATGGTCTTGCCCACGCCCGGCACGTCCTCCACGAGCAGGTGCCCGCCGGCGAAGAGCACGGTCAGCGCCAGCCGCACCGTCTCGTCCTTGCCCTGGATGACCCGGTCCACGGCGCGGGCGAGGTCGTCGGCCGTGGCGGCCAGCTCCTCCAGCGCGGCCGGGAGGTCCTCGGGCTGCCCCGCCAGCGGGTCGCCGGGCTGGCTGCCGGCGGGTGCGCTCGTGGTCGTCACGTGGCCTCGTCTCCTCCTGGCGCGCGGCGGGGCCGCGCTGGTGGTCGTCGCGCGCGGCCTCGCCGTCGCGACCAGCCCCACTTTGCCCCACGCGGGCACCGCGCCGCCCGCCGGACCGGGGCACCGCCCGCCGGCCCGGGCCCGCGCCGCCGCCGCGCCGTCGCGCGGCCGTGCCGCGGGCCCGGGCCGGTGCCGGGGGGCGGCGGGGCCCTCCACCGCGCCCCACCGCGCTGACCTGCGACGATGCGCCGCCCCGGTGATCACCGCGCGTCCGGCGACGTTGACCGTGGAGGAAAGTGGAGTACGGTGGAGGGGAGCGGCTCAGGAGGGGCCGTTCGGAACCGTCCGTCGGGGGTCGCGGCTGTGTTCCTCGGTACCTACACCCCCCGCCTGGACGACAAGGGGCGGCTGATCCTCCCGGCCAAGTACCGGGACCAGCTCTCCGAAGGACTGGTGATCACCAAGGGGCAGGAACGCTGCCTCTACCTCTTCCCCATGCAGGAGTTCGAGCGGATGCACGAGGAGCTGCGGCGAGCGCCGCTCACCCGCAAGGAGACCCGCGACTACCTGCGGGTGTTCCTCTCGGGTGCCTCGGACGAGGTCCCCGACAAGCAGGGGCGCTTCACGATCCCCCCGATGCTGCGCAGCTACGCCGGGCTCGACCGCGACCTCGCCGTCACGGGCGTCGGGTCCCGGGTGGAGGTGTGGGACCTGCCCACGTGGGAGTCCTACCTGGCCGGCGCCGAGCCCGCCTTCTCGGACCAGCGCGAGGAGGTCCTGCCCGGGGTCGTGTGACCCCTGGTCCCCGGTGCGCCGGGGGCGACCGTCGGCCGCGGCCCCCAGCCGCTCCGGACCGGACCTGACACCTCTTCCCCGGTGCCAGGCACGGACCCCGCGAGCGGATGGGGACCCCGGTCTACGGGGACGGACGGCGACGTCGGCCCGGTGCCGGCGGGGGAGCGAGGTGGAGCACGGTGACCGAGGACGCGCAGGCCGCTGCGGTCGCGGCCCGCCACGCCCCGGTCATGCTCCGGCGCTGCACCGAGGTCCTCTCACCCGCGCTCGCCCGCCCCGGTGCCGTCACCGTCGACGCCACCCTGGGCATGGGCGGGCACGCCGCGGAGCTGCTGCGCCTGCACCCGCAGCTGCGCCTGGTCGGCATCGACCGCGACCCGCAGGCCCTGGAGCTCGCCGGCCGCCGCCTGGCGGGTTTCGGCGAGCGCGTCACCCTCGTGCACGCCGTGCACGACGCCCTGCCCGACGTCCTGGACGACCTGGGCCTGGCCACCGTCGACGCGGTGTTCTTCGACCTGGGCGTCTCCTCCCTGCAGCTCGACGAGGTCGAGCGGGGTTTCTCCTACGCGCGCGACGCGCCGCTGGACATGCGCATGGACGCCGGTGCGCCCACCACCGCCGCCGACGTCCTCAACACCTACCCGCAGGCGGAACTGGCCCGGGTGCTGCGCGAGTACGGCGAGGAGCGCTTCGCCGGCCGCATCGCCGCGGCCGTCGTGCGCGAGCGCGCCGCCGAACCCTTCACCGCCTCGGCCCGGCTCGTGGACCTGGTGCGCGCCAACGTTCCCGCCGCCACCCGCCGCACCGGGGGGAACCCCGCCAAGCGCACCTTCCAGGCGCTGCGCATCGAGGTCAACGACGAGCTGCGCGTCGTCGAGCGCGCCCTTCCGGCCGCGTTCGAGCGCCTCGCGGACGACGGCCGCCTCGCCGTGCTGACCTTCCACTCCCTCGAGGACCGCATCGCCAAGAACGTCCTGCGCGCCCTCACCGAGAGCTCCGCGCCGCCGGACCTGCCGTTCCTGCCGCCGGGGTCCGGCCCGCGCGCGGAACTGCTCGCCCGCGGCGAGGCGGCCGGCGAGGAGGAGCTCGCCGTCAATCCCCGGGCGGCCTCGGCGCGCCTCCGCGCGGTGCGCAGGCTGCCCGGCGAGTATCGGGCGCAGCCGCAGCGGGGCCCCCGCCAGCGGCCGGCTCGCCGGCCCCGCCCGGCCGGGGACGACGGCCCCGCCCGCACCCCGCGCGGGCGCACCGGGCGCGGCGCCGGTCCCGGCACCGCCCTCAGCACCACGCACGCCCAGGACGACGGAAGGACCCGGTGATGAGCCAGCCCCTGATCGCGGCCCGGAAGGTTCCGGTCCGCGCTCGCGAGGCGCGCCCGGACACCGCCGGACGTCCCGAGCTGCAGGTGGTCGTCCCGCCCGCCGTCCGCCGCCTGCGCCTGCCGCTGCCCGTGGCGTGCGTGCTGCTGCTGAGCCTGGGCCTGTTCGGGCTGCTCATGACGAACATCGCCATCGCCGGCGACGCCTACCGCCTCACCGACCTGCAGGTGACGTCCCAGGGGCTGGCCGACCAGCAGCAGGCCGCGCAGGAGTCGCTGGCGGCCAGCTCCGCGCCGCAGGCGCTGGCCGCCCGCGCCGCCGAGCTGGGGATGGTGCCGGCGCCCGCGCCGGTGCACCTGACCGAGGACGGCGCGGTGGGCACGCCCACCGCGGCGCCCTCGCCCACCCCGGAAACCCCGGCGCCCGCGGCGGCCACCGCCCCCGACGCCGCCGCCGGCACCACCGCCCCGACGCCCGGCGCGAGCGCGGCGGCCGCCGCCGACGCGGACCGCTGAACCCGGCCGAGCCCGCCCGAGCCCGCCGGCACCGCCCGACGCCCGCACCGCCCGCCGACGCGGGCGAACCCGAGAGGTCCCCCCGTGCCCCGACCGCCCGCCCCCCGTGGAGACCGCGCGCACCGCAGCGGTCCCGGAAACCGCGGGAGCTCCGGCACCCGGCCGCCGCGCGGTCGCGGCGGGGCCCGCGCCCACGACGCGCGCCCGGACCGGCGGCTGCGCGCGTTCGTCCTCACGGTGCTCGTCGTGCTGAGCCTGCTCGCCGGGCGGCTGGTGCAGCTGCAGGGCGCCGACGCCGCGGAACTGGCGCAGGCCGCGCTGGACCAGCGCACCCACACCAGCACCCTGTACGCGCAGCGCGGCGACGTCCTCGACGCCGACGGGGTGGTGCTGGCGACGTCTGTGGAGCGGCGCGACGTGGTCGCCGACCCCTCGATCCTGGCGACCTACAACACGAACTCGCGCGGCGAGCCGCGCAAGGCCGACGTGCCCGTCGGGCCCGCCGGCGCCGCGCGCGTGCTCGCCCCCGTCCTCGGCATGGACGAGGCGGCGCTGACCACCACGCTCACCGGTTCGGGGCCGAAGGACAAGTACGCGCTCGTGGCCGTGGGCATCACCCCCGAGCTGTGGCAGCGCGTCTCCGACGCCGACGTGCCGGGCATCACCTCCCAGCGCACGACGCAGCGCATCTACCCCAGCGGCAGCGCCGCCTCCACGCTCGTGGGCGTCCTGGGTTCCAGCGAGACCGAGGAGGGCAAGACCGTCGACCGGCCCCTGTCGGGCCTGGAGTACGCCGACAACGACCTGCTGGCCGGCGCCGACGGGCAGGTCCGCTACGAGCGCAGCCTGGGCGGGCAGGAGATCCCGCTGGGGGAGCGGGAGATCACCGAGCCCGTCGACGGCACCTCCCTGCACCTGACCATCGACTCGGACCTGCAGTGGAAGGCCAGCGCCGCCATCGCCGCGCAGGTGCAGGCCACCGGCGCGCAGTCCGGCACGGTCGTGGTGATGGACGAGCAGCAGCGGCTGCTGGCGCTGGCGAGCGCGCCCAGCATCGACCCCGCGAACCTGACCGACTTCAGCAACTCGGAGCTGAACAACACCGCGCTGACGGAGTCGTTCGAGCCGGGTTCGACCGCGAAGGTCATCACGATGGCCGCGGCGCTGGAGGAGGGCACCGCCACGGCCGACAGCCGGTTCACGGTGCCCGACGAGCTCGAGCGCTCCGACAAGGTGTTCCACGACTCGCACCCGCACCCCGAGCAGAAGCTCACCCTGGCCGGGATCCTCGCCGAGTCCAGCAACACCGGCACCATCAAGGCCGGCGAGCAGCTGAAGGCCGAGCAGCTGTACGACTACCAGCGCCGGTTCGGGCTGGGGCAGGAGTCCGGCCTGGACTTCCCCGGCGAGACCGCCGGCAAGCTGGAGGTGCCGGCGAAGTACTCCGGCACCCAGCGCTACACGGTGATGTTCGGGCAGGGCATGTCCGTCAACGCCGTGCAGGCCGCGTCGGTGTTCGCCACCGTCGCCAACGGCGGCGTGCGCGTGCAGCCGCAACTGGTCTCGGGCACCTCCGACCCGGACGGGAACTACCGCGCCGCGCCGGCACCGGCCACCACCCGCGTCGTCAGCGCGCGGACGGCGAAGACGTTGCTGGACATGATGCAGGCCGTCGTCGGCGAGGGCGGCACGGCGCAGGCCGCCGACATCCCCGGCTACCTGGTGGCGGGCAAGACGGGCACCGCGCAGCGCTACGACGCCGACTGCGGCTGCTACCGCGGCTACACCGCCTCGTTCATCGGCACGGCCCCCGCCGACGACCCGCAGCTGGTCGTCGCGGTGATCCTGCAGGACCCGAAGACGAACTACTACGGCGGTTCCGCCGCCGGGCCGGTGTTCAAGGACGTCATGACGTACGCGCTGCAGCAGCGCCGGGTGCAGCCGTCCACCGCGGCGCCCGCCGCCCTGCCGCTCACCTGGGGCGGCGAGGCCCCGTGAGCACCGGCCGCGAGCGCCGCGGCCAACACGCCCCCGGTGCGGTGCGGGCGGCGCGGTCACGGGCGGGTAACCTCCCAGCGTGCCGATGACCGACGGGCCGGGCGGCAGCGCCCGGCGGCCCCTCACCCTCGCGGACGCGGCGACCTCCCTCGGCACCGTCCTCGACGTGCCCGCCGGCGACGACCCCGCGACGGCCGGTGCGCGCCCGGTGACCGGCGCGACTCTGGACTCGCGGCGGGTGGCCCCCGGCGACCTGTACGCGGCCCTGCCGGGCGCGAACGTGCACGGCGCGCGGTTCTCCGCCCAGGCGGCCGCGGCCGGTGCGGTGGCCGTGCTGACCGACCCCGCGGGCTCGGGCGACGCCGCCGCGGCCGGCGTGCCCGTCCTCGTGGTCGACGACCCGCGCGCGGTGCTGGGCGAGCTGGCCGCCCGCGTGCACGGCCGCCCCGCCGAGCGCCTCGTCACCGTCGGCGTCACGGGCACCAACGGCAAGACGACCACCGCGTACCTCGTCGAGGCGCTGATGCGCCGCGCCGGCTGGACCACCGGCCTGCTGGGCACCGTGGAGACGCGCGTGGCCGGTCAGCGGGTCACCAGCGTGCGCACCACGCCGGAGGCCCCGGACCTGCACGCCCTGCTGGCGCGGATGGTGGACGCGGGCGTGCGCGGCTGCGCGCTGGAGGTCTCCAGCCACGCCCTGGCCCTGCACCGCGTCGACGGCCTCGTGCTCGACGTCGCCGCGTTCACCAACCTCAGCCAGGACCACCTGGACTTCCACGGCTCCATGGAGGAGTACTTCGCCGCCAAGGCCCGGCTGTTCACCCCCGCGCACGCCCGCCGCGGCGTCGTCGCCGTGGACTCCGCCTGGGGCCGGCGGCTGGCCGGCGCGGCCTCCGTGCCGGTGACCACCGTGCTCACCGGCGAGGACGCGGGCGGGGGCGGCGCCGCGCGCGCCGACTGGGTCGTGCGCGACGTGCGCACCGGTCGCGCGGGCAGCTCCTTCCGCCTGGTGGGCGCCGACGGCGCCGAGCTGGCGCTGACCTGCCCGCTGCCGGGGGCGTTCAACGTCGCCAACGCCGCGGTGGCCGCGGTGGCCGCGCTGGCCGCCGGCCTGGACGCCGGGCAGGTCGAGCGCGGCCTGGCCGGCGCCGAGGGCGTGCCCGGCCGCATGGAGCGGGTCTCCACCGGCGCGCCGGGCGAGCCCCTCGTCGTCGTCGACTACGCGCACACCCCCGAGGCGGTCGAGCGGGCGCTGGCCGCGCTGCGCCCGCTGACCACCGGGCGCCTGGGCGTCGTGCTGGGCGCCGGCGGCGACCGCGACCGCTCCAAGCGGCCCCTCATGGGCGCCGCGGCGGCCCGCGGCGCCGACGTCGTCGTCGTCACCGACGACAACCCCCGCTCGGAGGTGCCCGCCGACGTGCGCGCCGCGGTGCGCTCGGGCGCGGACGGCGTGGCCGGCGTGGACGGCGTGGACGGTGCGGCGGCGGAGGTGCTGGAGGTGCCCGACCGGCGCGCGGCCGTGGCCGCCGCGCTGGAGCGGTGCGGCGGTGCCGGGGACACGGTGCTGCTGGCCGGCAAGGGCCACGAGACGGGTCAGGAGACCGCCGGGGTCGTCGTTCCCTTCGACGACCGGGTGGTGGCGGCCGAGGAGCTGCACCGCAGGGCGGCCGCGCACGCGGCGCCCGCGGTGGGCACGAGTTCAGCTGGAGGTGGGTCGTGATCGCGCTGACCGCGGCGGAGGTGGCGGAGCTGGCCGGTGGCCGGCTCGTCGCCGGTGCGGGGAGCACCGTCGTGGACGGGCCGGTGGTGGTGGACTCGCGGCGGGTGGAGCCGGGGGCGCTGTTCGTGGCGCTGCCCGGGGCCCGCGTCGACGGGGCCGACCACGCCGCCGCCGCGGTGGCCGCGGGGGCGGTGCTGGTGCTGGCCCAGCGCGCCGTCGAGGTGCCCGCGGGCGCCGCGGTCGTCCTCGTCGAGGACGGCGTGGCGGCCCTGGGCCGCCTGGCGGCCGGCGCCCTGGAGCGGCTGCGCGCCACCGGCTCGGGCCCGCGGGTGGTCGGCGTCACCGGTTCGGCCGGCAAGACGACGACCAAGGACCTGCTCGCCGCCGTCCTGGCGCCGCTGGGCCCGGTCGTGGCCCCCAGCGGCAGCTTCAACAACGAGATCGGCGCGCCCCTGACGGTGCTGCGCGCCGGCCCCGGCACCGCCGCGCTCGTGGTGGAGATGGGCGCGCGCGGGCCCGGGCACATCGCCGCGCTGTGCCGGATCGCGCACCCGGGCACCGGCGTGGTGCTCAACGTGGGCTCCGCGCACGCCGGGGAGTTCGGCTCGCTGGAGGCCACCGCCGCCGCCAAGGGCGAGCTGGTGGAGTCCCTGCCCGCCGACGGCGTCGCCGTGCTCAACGCCGACGACCCGCGCGTGGCGGCCATGGCCGCGCGCACCTCCGCGCGCGTGGTGACCTTCGGCCTGGGCGCGCGCGCCGACGTGCGCGCGCTGGACGTGCGCGCCGACGAGCTCGCCCGCCCCGTCTTCGAGCTCAGCGCCGGCGGGCGCACCGCCCGGGTGCACCTGCGCCTGCACGGCGAGCACCAGGTGCCCAACGCCCTGGCCGCGGCCGCCGCGGCCCTGGAGCTGGGCGTGGCGCTGGACGACGTCGCCGCCGCCCTGTCGGCCGCCGAGGCCGCCAGCGGCGGGCGCATGCAGGTCGTGCAGCGCCCCGACGGGGTGACCGTGGTGCACGACGCCTACAACGCCAACCCCGAGTCGGTGCGCGCCGCGCTCAGGGCGCTCGCCGGCATGGCCGGCGGCCGGCGCACCTGGGCGGTGCTGGGGGAGATGCTCGAGCTGGGCGCCGCCTCCCGCGACGAGCACGACGCGGTGGGCCGCTACGCGGTGCGCCTGGACGTCTCCAAGCTGCTCGTCGTCGGCGCGGGCGCCCGCCCGGTGTACACCGGCGCCGTCATGGAGGGCTCCTGGGGCGAGGAGGCGGCCTTCGCCGCCGACGTCGAGGAGGCCGCGCGGGTCCTGGAGCGGGAGCTGCGCCCCGGCGACGTCGTCCTGGTCAAGGCGTCCAACGGCGCCGGGCTGGGCGCGCTCGCCGAGCGGCTGATCGCCGGCGGCGCCGCGGCCTCCGCGGGAGCGACGGGGGCCGGCGCGTGAGGGCCGTCCTCGTCGCGGGGGCCGTGTCCCTCGTGGTGGCGCTGTTCGGCACGCCGCTGTACATCCGCTGGCTGGTGCGCCGCGGCTACGGGCAGTTCGTGCGCGACGACGGGCCCACCAGCCACCACACCAAGCGCGGCACCCCCACGATGGGCGGGGCCGTCATCATCCTCGGCGCGCTGCTGGCGTACGGCGCCGCGCACCTGTTCACCGGCACCCCGGTGACGGTCTCCGGGCTGCTGGTGCTGCTGCTGATGACCGGCCTGGGCGTCGTGGGGTTCCTCGACGACTTCCTGAAGATCTCCCGCAAGCAGAGCCTGGGGCTGCGGGCGCGCTCCAAGCTGGTCGGCCAGGGCCTGGTCGGCGTCGCGTTCGCGGTGCTGGCGCTGCAGTTCCCCGACGAGGACGGCCTGACGCCGGCCTCGCGCAACGTCTCCTTCCTGCGCGACATCAGCGTGCTGGACCTCGCCTTCGCCGGCGCCGCCGTCGGCACGGTGCTGTTCGTGCTGTGGGCGCTGTTCATCACCTCCGCCATCAGCAACGGCGTGAACCTCACCGACGGCCTGGACGGCCTGGCCACCGGCGCGACCACCATGGTCCTGGCGGCGTACGTGCTCATCTGCACGTTCCAGTCCAACCAGAACTGCTACACGCTGACCCAGTTCGAGGCGCGCTGCTACGAGGTGCGCGACCCGCGCGACCTGGCCGTGGTGGCCGCCGCCGTCATGGGGGCCTGCTTCGGCTTCCTGTGGTGGAACGCCTCCCCGGCGAAGATCTTCATGGGCGACACCGGCTCGCTGGCCCTGGGCGGCGCGCTCGCCGGGCTGGCGATCCTCTCGCGCACCCAGCTGCTGCTGGTCCTGCTGGGCGGGCTGTTCGTCATCATCACGCTGTCGGTGATCATCCAGGTCGGCTCGTTCAAGATGACCGGCAAGCGGGTGTTCCGCATGGCGCCGCTGCAGCACCACTTCGAGCTCGCCGGGTGGGGCGAGGTCACCATCGTCATCAGGTTCTGGATCGTCGCGGGGTTGTTCGTGTCGCTGGGTCTGGGCGTCTTCTACGCGCAGTGGGTGGTCGGGGCGTGAGCGCCGCGCCGAACGTGCTGGACGGCTGGCTGGGCAACCCCGCCCCGCGCGCCGCCGACACCGACCGGGTCCGGGCGCTGCGGCACGCCGGCTCGCCCTGGGCGGGCCTGCGCACCCTCGTCGCCGGCATCGGCACCTCCGGGTTCGCCGCGGCCGACGCCCTGCTGGAGGCCGGCGCCGAGGTGGCGGTCGTGGACGCCGGCACCGGCGAGGCCCAGCGCGAGAGGGGCTCGCTGCTGGAGGTCCTGGGTGCGACGGTCCTGCTGGGGCCCGAGCACGTGCAGGCGCCCCCGCAGCCGTGGGGCGCCTTCGACCTCGTCGTCACCTCGCCCGGCTGGCGCCCGGACGCGCCGCTGCTCGTGGGCGCCGCCCTGGCCGGGGTGCCCGTGTGGGGGGAGGTGGAGCTGGGCTGGCGGATGCGCCCGGACCCCGCCTCCGGCGCGCTGGTGGCCCCCTGGCTGACCCTGACCGGCACCAACGGCAAGACGACCACCGTGGAGCTGACCGCCTCGATCCTGCGGGCGGCGGGCCTGCGCGCCGCCTCCGCGGGCAACGTGGGCACCCCGCTGGTGGAGGCGCTGCGCCACCCGCACGGCTTCGAGGTGCTGGCCGTGGAGCTGTCCAGCTACCAGCTGCACTGGCTGTCCACCGACACGGCCGCCTCGCTGCGCCCGCTGGCCAGCGCCGTGCTCAACCTGGCCCCGGACCACCTGGACTGGCACGGCTCCATGGAGGCGTACGCCCTGGCCAAGGGCCGCGTCTACGAGAACACCGAGGTCGCCTGCGTCTACAACGTCGCCGACCCGCGCACCGAGGAGCTCGTGCGCGCCGCCGACGTCGTCGAGGGCGCGCGGGCGGTCGGCTTCACCCGGCAGGCGCCGCGGGTGAGCATGCTCGGGGTGGTCGAGGACGTCCTGGCCGACCGGGCCTTCGTCGAGCAGCGCAGCACCAGCGCCGCCGAGCTGTGCACCCTGGCGGACCTGCGCCCGGACGGCTCCGACGCGCCGGTGGCGCCGCACGCCGTGGACAACGTCCTCGCCGCCGCCGCCCTGGCGCGCGCGCACGGCGTGCCGCAGATCGCGGTGCGCGACGGGGTGCGCGCCTTCACCCCCGCCCCGCACCGGGCGCAGACGGTCGCCCTGGCCGGCGGCGTGCGCTGGGTGGACGACTCCAAGGCCACCAACGCCCACGCCGCCGAGGCCTCGCTGCGCGCCTTCGAGCACGTGGTGTGGATCGCCGGCGGCCTGGCCAAGGGCGCCCGCTTCGAGGACCTCGTCGAGCGCACCGGCGAGCGCCTGCGCGCCGCGGTCCTCATCGGCGCGGACCGCGCGGTGGTGCGCGAGGCCCTGGCCCGACACGCCCCCGATGTGCCGGTCGTGGAGGTCGACGTCGCCGAGACTGGCCCCGTGCCCGCCCCCACCGCGCCCGCCGAGCAGCGCCACGCGCACGCCGACGCCCTCATGGACGCCGTCGTCGAGCGCGCCGCCGCCCTGGCGCGCCCCGGCGACACGGTCCTGCTGGCCCCGGCCTGCGCGTCGATGGACCAGTTCGACTCCTACGGGCACCGCGGCGACGCCTTCGCGGCGGCCGTGCGGCGCCTGACCGGCCGGGAGGGCTGAGGTGGCGCTGGACACCGCCGGCCGCCCGGCGCCGGCCGCCCGGCGCGAGGGCTGGCGCCGCCCCGCCTGGCTGGAGGCCACGGGGGAGTGGGCCCGCGAGCGCCTGCGGCTGCTGGACTCCCCGCTGGCCACCCACCACGTGCTGCTGGCCACGACCTCGCTGCTGGTCGTCATCGGCCTGGTCATGGTGCTCTCGAGCTCCAGCGTGGAGTCGCTGCAGGCCAAGGGCACGCAGTTCTACTACTTCAAGCGGCAGGCGACGTTCGCGGTCCTGGGAGCCGTGGTGCTGGTGGTGGCCAGCCGGGTGCGCGCCGACCGCTGGCACCGCCTGGCGCTGCCGGCGCTGCTCGGCGCTGCCGCGCTGCAGGCGCTGTGCTTCGTGCCCGGCATCGGGATCCCCTCCGGAGGCAACCGGAACTGGATCGCGCTGGGCCCCATCAGCGGCCAGCCCTCGGAGGTCGCCAAGATCGCTTTGGTCCTGACGTGCGCTCTGGCACTGGCGCGCAAGCGCGACCGCCTGCACGAGCCCGCCCAGCTGCTCGGCGCCCTGCTGCCCTCGGTGGCGGCGACCATCGGCCTGGTCCTGCTCGCCCGCGACCTCGGCACGGCCATGGTCATGATGTTCATGGTCGCCGCGATGCTGTGGACGGCGGGCGTGCCCGTGAAGTTCTTCGCCCTCAGCGCAGCCGTCGCCGCTGTCGTCGCCGCCGGCCTGGTCCTCACCAGCGACAACCGCATGCGGCGCGTGCAGGACTGGCTCTCCGGCGGCGCGACCTCCGGCGTGGAGATCCAGGGTGCGAGCTGGCAGCCGGTGCAGGGCAAGTACGCCCTGGCCTCCGGCGGCTGGTGGGGCCTGGGCCTGGGGGCGAGCCGGGAGAAGTGGCAGTGGCTGCCCGAGGCCCACAACGACTACATCTTTGCGATCATCGGCGAGGAGCTGGGCCTGCCCGGCACCCTCGTCGTCCTGGTCCTGTTCGCCGTCCTGGCCCTGGCCGCGCTGCGGCTGGTGCGCCGCTCGGAGGACCTCTTCACCAAGCTCGCCGTCACCGGGTTCGCCGCATGGCTGCTCGGGCAGGCCTGCCTCAACATCGGCGTCGTCCTGGGCGTGCTGCCCGTCATCGGCGTGCCCCTGCCCTTCATCTCCTACGGGGGGACCGCGGTGGTCGCCACGCTGCTCGCGATCGGGATCCTGCTCTCCTTCGCCCGCGCCGAGCCCGGCGCGCCGGAGGCCCTCAAGGCGCGCGAGTCCGTCGTGGCCCGCTCCCTGGCCGTGCTGCCCCGGCGCGAGCGGAGGACGCGGTGAGGGTCCTGCTCGCCGGCGGCGGCACCGCCGGCCACGTCGCGCCCCTGCTGGCCACCGCCGACGCCCTGCGCCGGCGCGACGCCGGCACCGCCCTGCTGGTGCTCGGCACCGCCGAGGGCCTGGAGGCCCGGCTGGTGCCCGAGCGCGGCTACCGGCTGGCCGAGGTGCCGCGCGTGCCGCTGCCGCGCAGGCCGTCGGCGGACCTGCTGCGCCTGCCCGGCCGGCTGCGCGCCGCCGTCGCGGCCGCGCACCGGGCCCTGGAGGAGGTCGGCGCGGACGTCGTGGTCGGCTTCGGCGGCTACGTCGCCACCCCCGCCTACCTCGCCGCCCGCCGCGCCGGCGTGCCGGTGGTGGTGCACGAGCAGAACTCCCTGCCCGGCGTCGCCAACCGCCTGGGCGCCCGCTGGGCCCGCCACGTCGCCGTCGCGTTCCCCGGCACGCCGCTGCGCGGGGCGATGCACACCGGCATGCCGCTGCGCACGGAGGTCACCGACCTCGCCCGCGCCGGCGACCGCGCCGAGCGGCGCCGCGCGGCGCGCGAGCGCCTGGGCCTGGACCCGCACGCCCCCACGCTGCTGGTCACCGGCGGCTCCCTGGGCGCCCAGCGCCTCAACGACGTCCTGGGCTCCACCGCCGCCGACCTGCTCGCCGCCGGCGCGCAGGTCCTGCACGCCAGCGGCCGCGGCAAGGAGGTGGCGCTGGCGCCCGGCGCCGACCCCGCGCGCTACGTCGTGCGCCCCTACCTCGACGACATGGGCACCGCCTACGCCGCCGCCGACCTGGTGGTGTGCCGCAGCGGTGCCGGGACGGTGAGCGAGCTGACCGCGCTGGGACTGCCCGGGGTGTACGTGCCCCTGCCCATCGGCAACGGCGAGCAGCGCCGCAACGCCGAGGCCGTCGTCGCCGCCGGCGGCGGCGTGCTCGTGCCCGACGCCGAGCTGGACGCCGCGTTCGTGCGCGAGCGCGTGCTGCCCCTGCTGACCGACCCCGGCGCCCTGGCCGCCGCGGCGGCCGCCGCGGGCGCCGTGGGCGGGCCGGTCGGCGCCGACGCGCTGGGCGGGGGCGTGGGGGCCCCGGGGGGGGGTGGCGCGTGAGGGCG